>JAAZAB010000150.1 GCA_012514555.1 Lentisphaerota bacterium | reverse complement strand
GGTCTGCTGACAGCCGCAGTCTATCTTGCAGAAGAGGTCTATTTCCAGGCCGTGCCGGAAAGTCATGGTGTGGGAGCGCATGAGAACGTCCGGCCAGTCGGAAACGCCGCAGATTCTCACCGCTTTTTTCTGCTGGTCAACCAGCTGGATCAGGCTGACGACCGCCCATGTCGTTCCGAGCATGTCGTGTCCCTGCAGGAGCGCGCCCTCCTTCGAGACCTTTACGGCGTATCCCTCGGGCTTTGCCGGCGCCTCGATCTCGCCGGTATTGATGCGAACTGCGAACGTTGCCTTTGCGTCTATCGGTATTCCGAAGCTCGCGAACTTGGCCTTCAGCATTTTCACGCGCGCGTCGTCCGCCTTGATATCCTTGCCCAGGACAAGCGCAACCCCTTTTGAAAGCGGCGCAAAGGAGTCGGAATATTCCGCCTGCTGCGCCGCCGGATAAACCTTTGCGTCGCTATAGACCGGCATCTTGAGGGCATCGAGGTCGTCTTCGCCGAGCGCGTCCAGCGCGTCCGCGGCGAGCGCCGCGGGATCGGGCGAATATCGCCCGGACGTGTTGAGTTTCCGGGAAACGAGATCCTCCAGGTGCGCTTTCGCCGCCTTCATGTCGCCCTTCTGGCAGGCCGATTCGGCCATCCAGATCAGGATGTCGGCCTGCTGGCGCGCGGTCAGATTCGTTGCCGCAAGGGCCGGCTTGAGAGTATCCAGCGCCTTGTCGGATTCCCCGAGGTACGCCAGGTACGAGCCGAGGTCGATCCGCGTCTGCGCGTCGGAGCTCCGCAGTTTCAGCGCCTCTTCGAGATATCGCCTGTAGTCCAGGCGCATCTTGCGGTATTCCTCCTCCGGGACAAGCTCGATGTAATAGGCCTCGAACTGGGGCGTCCATGTCGACCACCCGCCGGCCACGCCCTCGGCAAGGTGGCGGTATGCGTCGAACTTCTGCGCGTCGGTCGCGCCGGGCTTGGCCAGAAGAGCCTTTGCTTCCGAGGCATCCTTGAATTTTTCGGCGCCAAAAAGCGGGGCGGCCGCAAGCAGGAGGCAGATTCCGGCGAGTTTCATCCTGTTCATGATATTTCCTTTCCGTTTTACCCGGCTTCCCGCTGGCCGCGTGCCGCGGCGCGGCCGGACGCCCGCGCACATTGGCGCCCGGACGGCGCATGGCCGCAAGCGCCGGATCCCGGCAAAAAGCTCCATCATAGAGGCGCATCCTGTATCCGACAACCTTTATTGTCTTCCCGGGTGAACATGGCGCAGTTGCCGTATACAAGGTTATGAGAGCCATTGTTAAGTGCCGGGGAAGTTAAGTTCAAGTGCAATGTGCCTGAACACAGCGAAAAATGTGTTGTAAAATCGAAAATGGACATTTAGCATTGGCATTAACTGGAGCTGTGTTGTTTTTGGATGAAGAAAGGCAGTGTTCATCGGCAAAGTCCGGCGCTTAACACAAAAATAAGCGTTCCGGACAATAAAGATGCGTGACAGGCTTTGCCCGTCACGGATTCAGCTTCACTTTTTTGACGCGCCGCGCCGCGGCTGCCCAATTACCGCGGAAAAACAAAGGGAGTAAAAAAATATGACAAGGACAGCGCTTCTTGCAGCTACAATTGCAATGGGATGGGCCCTGGCAGCCGGCGCGCAGACAATTCGTTACGTCGCGCAGGGAGGACAGACGCCCGCGGCGCCGTATCTGAACTGGGCAACCGCGGCCAGCAATATCCAGGATGCGGTCGACGCGGCCGAAGACGGCGACACCGTGCTTGTCTCCAATGGGCTATACAACACAGGCGGGCAACGCTTGCCCGACGAGGGCTTCCTGACCAACCGCGTTTTTGTGGCAAATGCCGTGACGGTGCGCAGCGTCAACGGGCCGGCGGCGACCACAATCCGCGGCAACGCCACCGAGGGTGGGAACGCGGTCAGGTGTGTGCTCCTGCAGTCCGGCGCCGTGCTCGACGGTTTTGCCCTGGCCGGCGGAGGCGTTATCAGCGATGTCATGAGCCTTTACGACGGGTTTGGCGGCGGCGTATTGCTTAAAGAAGGCGGCATTATCTCCAATTGCTGGATTTCAGGATGCAAAGGATCGGGTGTCTATATGTTCCGAGGCGGGCGAATGGCGGACTGCCTGGTGCAGTCCAACACCAGCCTGAGCGGCGGAGGCGTCATATGCGAACCGAGCGACTTCGCGGAAAATGAAATCGAACGTTGCCGGATTCTTGACAACACGGCCGAGGCCAGCGGCGGCGGCATATTCTCGATGGGCAATCTCAAGATTCACGACAGCCTCATCTGCGGCAACCTTGCGGCCGATGCCTCGGTAGGCATAGGCGGCGGCATTTGGATGTCGGGCGGCACGATTGCCAATTGCACAATCGCATGGAATGAAAGCCGCTGCAAGGGCGGCGGTATCGGGGATTTGAGCAACCCGGAATACGGACAGCAGCTGTGCGAGATTGTAAACACGATTCTTTACCATAATACCGCGCCGATAGGCAGCAACTTCCATGTGCTGGGCACCTCGATCACGTATTCCTGCACATATCCCCTGCCCGAGGGCGACGGGAACACGGCTGAAGCGCCGCTGCTGCTCGGTTTCCGCAACCCGCACATAGCGGCTGCGTCTCCCTGCCGCGGCGCGGGCACGACCAGTTGCCTTTACGCGGGAGAAACGGACATTGACGGCGAACCGCGCGCGTGGGGCGGATCGGCGGACATCGGATGCGACCAGTTCGTTTACACCAACATCGCCGGAACGTTGAACATGGTCATTGACGCTCCGTTCACTAATGCGCTTGTGAACGAGCCGCTGCGGTTCAGGTCCGCGCTCGAGGGCAAGGCCGACGTCTTTACCTGGACCGTGGCCACGCCCACCGGCGCAATGTTGCGCGCGAACGAGGCCGACTGGACTTACGCGTGGAACATGACCGGCGTCTATGCGGTTGCGCTTTCGGCGACCAACAGCGCCTGCGCCGCCGCCGTCACCGCGACCGTGACGATCGTAGACCATTTCACCAACTACTTTGACCCGGCCGGAAGCCATGTCCCGCCGTTCACCAACTGGAGCCAGGCCGCCACCAACCTTCAGGACGCCATCGACGCATGCCGCATCGGCGGCATGGTTATGGTCCAGACCGGCGTGCACGCCTGCGCCGACGAAGTGCTTCTGAACAGGGGTGTCACGGTGCGGGGCGCCGGAACGGCGGCTGACACCGCCTTCGTCGGAGGAGGGTCAAACCGCTGTTTCTCGCTGGCTGATCCGGACGCGGCGCTGGAGCGGATTACGATCAGCAACGGCAAGGCGGCGACCGGCGCCGGAGTGTACCTGAGCGGAGGCACGGTGCGCCAGTGCATGCTGAGCGGCAATTCCGCCACGATCAAAGGCGGCGGCGCATACATGGAACGCGGCGGACTCCTTGAAGACTGCCGCATATCCGGCAACTACGCTCTCAAGTGGGGCGGCGGCGCGTTTGTCCAGGGCGACGCCCGTATCTCTAGATGCCTTGTCATAAGCAATGCGACCGATTACTACGGCGGCGGCCTTTACGCGTACCTGGGCGCGCAGGCGGACAACTGCTACTTTGCCGGCAACTCGAGCTGGGGCGGCGGCGGAATGATCCTTTTCATCGGCTGCGCGGCCCGCAATTGCACGCTGGCCAGGAACATGGCCGAGGGAGACGGCGGCGGCATTTTCTTCCTTGACTCCACCGCAATCAATTGCTTGGTCTATTTCAACGAGGCCGCGGACTACTCAAGCGACAATTACTTCTTTGATGTGACCGACCAATCGAGCGTGATCAGCCACTGCTGCGCCGATCCCTTGCCGGCCGGTGACGGAAACATGGCGGTCAATCCGCTGTTGGCCGGAATCGAAAATCCGCACCTGCTCGCAGCCTCGCCCTGCCGCGCCGCCGGGGACGCCAGCGCGGTCGCGCCGGGCGCGACCGACATAGACGGCGAGCCGCGCGCGCACGGCGGCGCGGCGGACATCGGCTGCGACGAGTATATCCCAGGCGCCGTGACCGGCGCTCTGGCAGTCGCAATTTCCGGGGACACAAACACAATTTATGGCGTGGCCGAGCTGCTGGGCGCCGATATATCCGGCAAAGCCACCGGCCTTGCCTGGCGCGTGGGGCGTGGGGCCGGCCAGTATGACTGCATGACCAACCTGTTCGAGATTGCCCCGGTCTGGACCAACGCCGGTTATTTCGAGGTTGTGCTGTCCGCGGGCAACGAGTCGGGCGGGAGCTCAGCCACCGTCACGGTGCATGTGGCTGCCGGCGGCTACACCAATTACGTTTCGACCTCCGGCGCTCACGTTCCGCCGTTCACGAACTGGGCCACGGCATCCACGAGCATCCAGGCAGCCGTGGACTCCTGCTACGAGGGCGGCGTCGTGCTGGTGCAGACCGGCCGGTATGAGATATCGAGCGCGCTGCTCCTCGCAAAGCCGGTCTCGGTCCAAAGCGTCGGCGGCCCTGAGCTGACCACGATTGACGCCGGGCGCAGGTGCCGTGGCGTCATGATTCCGGCGGACGGGGTGTTGCTCGCAGGCTTTACAATCACCAACGGCTATGCCGCCGGCGCCGCCGGCGGCTTCATGCTGGGCGGCACGGTGAGCAACTGCGTCATATCCGGCTGCGCC
>JAAZAB010000149.1 GCA_012514555.1 Lentisphaerota bacterium | reverse complement strand
CCTCTCTTCACGCAGGCAGGAGATAATTTGGAAATCAGGAAAGCAGGAAGGAAATGGCCCCTGTCTCCTCTCTTTTCCTGATGTTCCTGATTTCCTTATTCAACCCACATGGAGCAGTTTCGATTTCGATAGCGATTTCCTCTCCCAACTCATTCTCTCCTATCCCCTCTACCCTATATCCTATCCCCTCGTCCTTGGATATTCGATTGCCCTTTCCAGGCTGAAACCGACAACCTTCAGCCCGGGACATCATCATACCTGCTGGATCAGGTAGTAGAGGGACGGGAAGGCGCCGCCTATGGAGAACTTTGCCTTTCCTTCCGCGCGCGTCACCTGAACGGGGCCGCTTGGGAATCCCGCCGGGTTGATTGCCCAGATTCTCAGGTGCTCGACATCCGTGTCCAGCTCCAGGTCCGCCTCGATCACCTCGGCCTCCACTGGGCCGTGGCCCACGTTGAACTGGATCGTGTGGTCGGCGTTGTATTCCGAGCCTGAGTTGTCGGCGCGGCCGATCGCGGTGAGAAGGAGGTTGTTGGAATGCGCCGTGTCGGCGTCCGTAAGGGAGCTGATAGCGATTGCGGCGTAATCCGTCCTGGCCTTTATCTTCAGCCCGCGCAGGACGATCTCCCCGGCGTCCGCAAGGAAGCCGTAAGCCGCCTTGGTCCGCGGCGTGTCGATCGTGGCGTAGCGCCTGGCCAGGTCGCGGCGCAGCTCGCCGGTGTCGGACCGAAGCTCCTTGGCGTCCGGCTGCGGCAGAAGGGATGCGTCCATGGGCGCCTGGGTGGCGGCGCGCGCCGGCTCGCCGGGAAGGCGTATCCCCGTTTTGCACGTTTCAGCGGCGCCGGCCAGGGCCTTGATGTCCGATGAATAGACCACCTTGCCGTTCTGCACAAGGGCGGGGACCGCGATTTCCGTTGCCGAACCGGGCTCGCGCACGTCGCCGCGCCTGAGCATCAGTGCGGCGTGGTAGAAGAGGCCGAACTTGGCCGGGTCGTTGAACGCGTCGAACACGCCGCCGCGGTAGGGGACGCCGCCGATGGCGTCCGAAGTGATCGGGGCGCCGATCATGTCCACCCCTTCGCGGCAGTCGTAGCGGTAGGTGTGGATGGCCGCGCCGCTCCAGCCCTGGAACGAAGCCGCGGCCGCCAGCAGCAGCGAGCTCTCGGCGCGGAACTCGTTGGGCCAGGGATCGTCCCACTCGGATACGAAGAACGGCTTGTGCAGCACGCGGCACATGGAAAGGCCCTGGAACCAGGGGTCGCGCTCGCCAAGCATGGAGCGGTTGTTGAACTTCTTCTCCGTGACCTTCCAGTTCCAGTCATACCAGTAGGTGTGGCTGTCCGTGTAGTCGGTAGCCATCTGCGCGGCCAGAAGCGGGATGCCGCCAAGCGCCCAGTTTGTGCCGGTGATGGGAATGCGAACCCCGAGCTGCCGCAAGTGGCGGATCATCTCGGAGTAAAAGGATTTCTGAACGTCAACAATGAAAGCTATGACTTCCGGGGTGTCGGCGGCGAAGTTCACCTGGTCCTTGCCGGCCGGCACGCCGTTGCGCGCGGCCCAGGCGGCGTAGCGTTCCTGGAGCCGGCCGCGGTAGGGCTCGATCATGTTGGCGCGGAAAGAGCTGGTGAGCAACTCGTTCTCGTTCGTGATCTCCGAGAGCACGATGACCGGGTCGTCCTTGTACGCCAGGTTGGTGTACGGGTTGACGTGCGTCCAAAGCTGGGTGGCGAACATCTTCTGGAGCTCGATGAGCCTGGGATCGAAATTCGAGTAGGGCCTGGCCTCCTGGCCAAGCTTTTCGACCTCGTCGACGTTGTCGCCGGTCTTGAATACGCGGTAGGTCAGCAGGTCCAGGTAGACGTAAATGCCTTCGCGCTTGAGGCAGTGGATGAGGTAATCGAGCCGGTCCAGGCTCGCCGGGTCCAGGCTTTGCGTGTTGTCCAGCCGCCGCCCCTTGGTGAACTGGAATATGTTCGGCGTGGACCACTCGGCGTCCATCTGGTGAAACCTGACTATGTTCACGCCGAACTTCGCCAGACGGCGCGCCACCGTTTCGCTGTAGGAATGCTTCGGAAAGCAGGCGGCGCTGTTGAAGTTCGTGCCCCAGAACCGGGCTGCTGTGCCGTCCTCGAACACAAAGCCGCCGTCCCGGGCCTGGAGAAATCCGTGCCGCCCGGCAGGCTTTTCCCCCTCGAACACGAAGGAGATGTCCACGGGAGCATCATCCCAGGGCAGGGTGTACGGAATAACGCGGCGCATGGCTGATTGCATATTCATTGTCCCTTCATTCTTCCGGCCGGTTCCGGCCTCCGGATTGTTCGGATTGTTCGATCAACGCCATCCTATGCACAGGCCGAAATCATACAAGCGCCGCGCTCCCGCGTCAAACAAAGATAGCAAGTGCCCGGGGGGGCGGAATTCAGAAGTCAGCGGTCAGAATGGCCAATTCCTGGACCGCCGCGAGCGCAACTTGGAGCCAGGCTCAAACGCAAAATCCGGGATCATCTCTCTACACGCCCAAGTCGTCCAGCGGGCTCGGCACGCCATGCCCGCCCTGCTGGAGGATATGCGTGTAGATCATGGTCGTTGCCACGTCGCTGTGCCCGAGCAAAGCCTGAATCGTGCGGATGTCAGTGCCGCGCTGGAGCAGGTGTGTCGCAAATGAAT
>JAAZAB010000148.1 GCA_012514555.1 Lentisphaerota bacterium | reverse complement strand
TCCCAACTCAAAACTCAAAACCCAAAACTTCTCCCCTTGCAGGTTTTCCCCGCAACGGCGCCCGGCCATCCTTAATACACATGGCAGCGCGCATGTCAACTTAGTCCGTGGTGTAATCCATGTTGTTCCGCGCCTACGAATACGCTTGATTTCCGGCTCTTCGCGAGGCAGTTTCTTCCAACCCAACGGCAAAACAAGGGCCTTGATTGTTTGCCGATTGCCGGGCCTTGCGCCGGCTTTCGGCTGGCTAACGAAAGGGGATTTAATGAAAGCTGAAGTCATCTCGTACAACGGCTATCCGGCATTAAGCGTGGACGGCGAGATCCTCCCGCCCATGGCCATCACGACCATGAGTCAGGACAAGAATTACCTGCGCGGCCTCGGGGAAGCGGGCATCCGGATTTTCTTCGTGATCTGCGACACGCAGTGGCTCAAGCCCGACGGCGTAACGCTGCTGCGCGAGGCTACTGACGTCCTGCTCGACGCCGTGCCCGATGCTTGCATCGTGCTGCGCGTGGGGCTGCATCCGCCGGTGAGCTGGGCGGAGGCCAATCCGGGCGAGCTCGTCACCTACAACGGCAACCGCCCCGTCCCAATACACATCTGGACCGAATCGTACAACGCCGAGTATCCGGGCATGTATTCGCTCAGCTCAGCCAAGTGGCGGGAGGACGGCGCCCGGGCCCTGGAAGACTTCATTGACGAAGTCGGCAAGTTGCCCTGCGCAGAACGCGTGATCGGCTATTTCCTGGCTGCGGGCAACACTTCCGAGTGGTATTACCCAAAAGACTCGGTGCTCCGCAATGAGGGGCTGTACGGGGATCACAGCCATGCCTTCAGGCTCGAGTTCGGCAGGATTCTGCGGGAGAGGTATGGGACTGAAGAGACCCTGCGCGCGGCGTGGCGCGACAGCGCGGCGAGTTTCGAAAAGCCTTCGATCCCGGGCATTGAGGAGCGCAACTACACGTGGATCGACGGGGAGGTCAGCCGCCTGTCGCAGTCAAACCCCACGCCGAGCCCGGGCAACGGGACGCATGTCGGGTCGTTCCTCGATGTCGACAAACACCAGGCGGTGGCTGATTTTTACAGGGCTTGGCATGAAGGCACCGCCAATTCCATCATA
Source organism: Lentisphaerota bacterium (assembly GCA_012514555.1). Taxonomy (GTDB): domain Bacteria; phylum Verrucomicrobiota; class Kiritimatiellia; order JAAZAB01; family JAAZAB01; genus JAAZAB01. The sequence continues at coordinate 1,017 of JAAZAB010000148.1, read as the reverse complement.
CATTTCGCAAAAGTCGTGAAAAAGAAAACCGCCGGCCGTCTCATCACCGGGGCATTTTACGGGTCCTATGGCTGTACGAATTTCCTTGAGCTGGGAACCGCGGGAGGCGTTCTGAAGATCCTCGATTCGGGCGCTATAGATTTTCTGGCGGCTCCCGGCATGTATGAGAACCGCCAGCCGGGCGGCTATATGGCGCAGCGTGAAATGCAGGAGTCCTTCCGGCTTCGCGGGCGGATTTTCATTTCGGAGGATGACACGCAGACGCACCTCGCCGGCCTCATCCACAGCGAGAACGGGGGCGCCTATTCGCTCCAGGACACCCTGGACGTCATGAAGCGGGATTTCAGCCGGAACCTCTGCGAGGATATCCATGCGTGGTGGTTCGACATGGCGCCCAAGGGCGGCTGGTACGATCACCCCGACATTCTCCGCCTCATCCGGCGCCAGCAGGACGTGGCGCGGAAAGCCTATGCCACGGACCGGCGCAAGCGGAACCAGATCGCGCTGATCTACGACCAGGATTCGACCCGCCACGTGTCCCAGCGAACGTCCTACGATCTCTGCCACCTCTTCCGCATGCACGAGGTCCATCGCATCGGCGCGCCGGTGGACTATTACTTCCACGACGACCTGGCCCTCGATAACATGCCCGACTACCGCCTCTACGTGTTCGTGAACGTCTTTGTCCTGACCGGGGCGGAGCGCGAGGCCATTGCCGCAAAGATCAGGCGCAACGGGCAGGTGGCGCTGTGGATGTATGCCCCCGGGTTCATCCGCCCGGACGCCAGCCCGAAGCTTTCGGTCGAGCACATGCAGGACCTCATCGGCATCCGGATGGCCAAGACCGACAACGCCTGGAACCCGCGCCTGCGCCTGGAAAGGCCGCCTCACAAGGCGCTGGCCGGGGCGGACACTGACCGCGTGTACGGGTTCTTCGACCGCCCGATCCTGTGCTCCTGGGAGCGGCTCGCGCCCAAGCCCGCCACGCGCCTCTATCCCATGTTCTATCCCGACGAT
>JAAZAB010000147.1 GCA_012514555.1 Lentisphaerota bacterium | reverse complement strand
ACGGCCCCGCCTGCCGGCTGATCACCAGCCGCCGCGCCCCCGAATCCAGCGCCGCCTGCAGGGCATCCGTGCTGTCCGCCGCGTCGTACCCCCACGCCTCCGCCCGCGCCTCCCCGGCCGCCGGCGCCCCAGCCGCTATCCGACCGCCGCCGGCTATTCCCGCCAGCAGGCACACGAGCCAGAATGTTGCGCCCAAACGCTTCATGTCGTCCCTCCTGCCTTTCCATTCGAAAGCTAGCAATCGCCGGGTTCGCACGGCAATCTCCTGCGGTCCGGCGCATCGCCGCCGGGCGCCCCGTCATTCCGGATCGTATCAGCTCGCTTGCCGCCGGTTGACGCGGCGCAGGTACCCGTATTCCGCCAGCTTCCCGAGGGCGTGTGCGACGTCCGCCGCCTGGCCGGGCGTCAGCGCTTCGTTCGCTTCCCAGGCTGCGCGCCGGATGACCTCGCCCAGCGGGCGCCGTCCGTCAAGAAGCGCCACAATGCGGACGAACGGGCCGTAAAGGCCGCCGCAGGGCAGCGGGAACCGCTGCGATTTAGGCATCCGCGCCAAATCCAGCGGAACTCCCCGGCTGGCGCGGGCATACACAATCGAAGCCGCGCTGCGGACAAGGCCGGCGCCGGGGCTTGCGGTCCGCGGCAGCAGCGGATCGAGTTCGCGCAGCAGGCTGCGCCGCAAAGCGCGCGCCGGGGCCAGCGCGCCGGGGAGGCCGGCGCCGGGGCACAAACGTTGGCCAGCCTCCAGCCGCGCCGCCTCGCGCTCCAGCCGGTAGGCCAGGATCCGCTTGGCGTCCGGGCGCCCGGCCGCCGGCGCCCGGGCCAGGCCGCGCGCGTCCTCAAGGAGATGGCGGCCCGCAAGGAACGCCGCGCGCGCCCGCCAGGGCCGGATCGTCCGCCGGGTCAGCCCCAGCATGACGGCCAGCCAAGCCCCCTGCAGGGCCAGGGCGTCCCGGAAACACTCGGGATCGATGACCGCCGGGGTCTGCGCCGAATTGTGCCACAGGCTGCGCCTGCAGAGGCACCAGAAGGACGGGATGCCGATCGTCGGGTCCGCCGACCCCTGGTCGTCAAAATAATGGCCCCGCTCTTCGACGGTCCACGGGACGCGAGTCAGCGGCCCGCACTCGGCAACGGCGTCTTCCATGACATAATCGCCGAAGCAGGGCGCGCCGGCGGGCGACAGCCAGACCTCGCACCCCCGGGCCGGATCCAGCGGCATGCCGTCAAAATTGAGGGCGCCGAGCACGGACGGGCGCAGGCACCCGCCGCGCCGCTCCTCGTAGGCGGCGAACCCGTAAACCTCCTGCGCAAAGACCAGGCGCAGCGAAAACCGGGGCGGCGGAAGCGCGCCGCTCCGGACCAGCTCGCGCAGCGTGCGCGCCAGCGCCGCGGCGCCGACGACGCCGGCGGAATTGTCGTCCGCCAGCGGCTCGTACAGGTGGGCCTTGATCCAGAACTCGCGCCGGTCCCGGCCGGGCAGCAGGCCGGTGACCACGTCGCGTTCGGCCGCATAGCGGCGCGCGTCGGACTGGACGCGTACCCGGACCCCGCCCTGGCGCACCGCCTCGCGCAGGGCATCGCCCGCCCTGGGGGTGACGGTGAACCCGATGAACGGCCCGTCGTCGGCATGGACCTGCCAGTGGTTGCCTTCCGTGCAGGCATTGATCCACGGCAGCGCGTCGGGGGTCAGGTACCGGTCCGTAATGCAATCGGTAACGAACCCCAGGGCGCCCGCCTGGCGCAGGGCCTGCAGCACCGGCCGCGCCGGACGGGTCACCGGGCCGAGCATCACCATGGCGCCCCGCGCGCCGCCGCCGCTGAGCAGGGACTCTTCGCCGATCAGGGGCGCCTCCGTTCCGCCGCGCGGCGCGGCCACCGATCCATAGACCACGTGGAACGGATGGCGGGCATAATCCGCCACCACGGGGTCGGCCAGCGGCTGCGGCGATCGGATGACCGTGAGGCGCGCCTCACGGACCGTCCAGGCCAGGGCCATCGTCCGGTCCTGGTACGTCGTTTTGCCGTCGGCCGGGAACCGCAGCCGCTCCACCGACTTCAGCCCGCAGCGGCGCAGCAGCGCCTCGGCCCTGCGGGCCGCGGCGCGCTGGTCGGGGCTGCGCTGGCCGAGCTCCAGCTTCCACAGGCGCTCGGTCTCGGCCATCAGCCAGGCGGCGTCCAGCCGGCTGCGGATGGCGGCAAACAACTCCCTCATGACGCAAGCCCCTCACCGATGGCAACCCAGCGGCCTTCGGATCCCGGACACTCCGCGGCGTCGAGGATGGCGCGGATCATCAGGCTCTCGGCCCGGTCCACGTGAACCCGCCCGGTCTCAAACAAATCGAGCATGGCCGCGGCCGCGTCGATGAACAGCCGGCCGCAGTCGGGAACGATCAGCTTCGTTTCGCGATCCGTCGTCACGGCGGCGGCATAGGGCGTCGTGGCCTGCGTAAAGACGTTGACCAGCGCCGACCGGCCGCCCTCGAACTCCAGGAGCAGGCGGCGCTGGGGCTCGGATCCCAGCGTCATCATCCGCGCCACGTTCGGCCCCAGGCAGCTGACGGCGATTTCGACCGGGTGGATGGCGTATTCCGCAAAGGAGCGCCCGCCGCCCCAGACAGCCAGGTGCCGCACGGAAGCCGGCCCCGCGGCGCGGACGTGCGCCTGGATCCCGGTATACCGCAGGGCGGAGCTGGTCTGCATGGCCAGGCCGTACCGATCGGCGAGGGCGAAGATCTCCCGCGCCGTTTTCAGGTCCGGCGCAAAGGTCTTGTCCACGTAGGTGGTCTTGCGCCGGGGGAACACCCGGGCGCACAGGTCGGCGTGCAGCTCCGGATTGGACGGCGCCAGGATCGCGTAAACATCCACCGCCCGGTCCAGCGCCTCCGCCGAGTCGAACCAGGGGACGCCGTTCTTCCGCGCCCAGTCCCGCCCGACGTCCGCATCGAGGCCGAAGCAGCCGGCTACCTCGAAGCCCCGTTCCGCCAGGTCTTCGCGCACGGCCTTGAGGTAGATGTTGGCGTGATAATTCTCCAGCTTGTAATCGACGAACCCGATCCGCTTGCTCACGGCAGTCCCTTTCTATGCGTTGCCGCCCCCCCTGTCATCAGCCCGGTTTATAGCGCAGGCCGACATCCGGAAGATGAAGCTTGACCCCCCGCCGCCGCAGGGCGTCCTGCACCGCCGCCACGGGCGTCTCGGCCGGGCCGGCGTCCCGCCGCGCGGCCAGTGCGGCGGCCACGCCGGCCGCCTCCCCCGTGACCGCCGCCGTGGGAATGACCCGGACCACCTCCCAGGCGCCGCCGTCCGCGGACACGCACCGGCCCGCGGCCAGCACGCCGCCGACGGCCTCGGGAACGAGCGCCGCATAGGGCAGCTCGTAGGTCACGCCGCGCTTGCGGAAATCGCCGACCATCCCGATCGAGTCCTCGAATCGCCGCGCGTCCTGGTCCTCGGTCAGCGTGGCGTTCCCGACAATCCGGGCAATTTTGCGGTATTGCGCCATGGCCGGCAACATGACCGGGTACAGCGAGTCCCGGTTGCCCCGGCCGGCGGCGTATTCCTCGGCATAAAACCGGCGCAGCCGCGCCCGGCCCTCGATCACGAAGCGCGAAACGTCGCGGCCGGACAGGCCCTGCCGCACCGCCTCGCCCTCCTGAAAATAGCGCATGTTCAGCAGGCCGCCGAATCCCTTGCCCGCGGCGCCCCCCTTGTGCTGCAGGGCCCAGATGGCTAGAAAATTGCCGCCGGCCTCGAACCGGCCGCCGGCCCGACGCACCAGCTCCGCGTCGCCGGTGGCGTCCACGAAGCAGGCGGCTTCGAGGCGGCCGCGGCCGCTCTTGTTTTCGAACAGCGCCGCGCGCACCCGGCGGCCGGCATCCAGCTCGACGTCGCACAACAGCGTATCCACCCAGCAGTCCACCCCGGCCTCCTCCAGCAGCTCGTCCAGGGCGAGCACATAGGAGGCGGGCGAGAACTCGGTCATGTACGTCCCGCGCTCGCGGGTCCAGGGCTTTTGATTCCAGTCCGGCGGTACGCCGCCCGGCCCGTACTTTATGCTGGCGTGCAGCAGCCGCTCCGCCAGCCCGAAGGACACCTGGGTGCCCGCCCCGTCGCAGATCGGCAGGTAGGCGTAGATCAGGCCCGTCGTCGCCAGGCCGCCGAACAGGACGGTTTTCTCGATCAGCGCCGTTCGGGCGCCCGATTCGGCCGCCGCCAGCGCCGCCGCCACGCCGGCAATGCCGCCGCCCGCGACCACCACATCGTATCGCGCCGTGTTGCTCATGCGTACCCCCCCGTCAGAATGCCTCCGCCGCCCCGCTCGGCTGCCCGGCACCATAAAGCAACGCCCCTACTGCGTCAAGCCGGTGCAGAGCATGGTCAATCGCGCGGGCAACCGGGACACCGGACTTTCAGAACACCCATACGTCGGAAGGAATAAAAACGAACAAGCGCGAGGCTAAAGGCGGCCTGGCCGTATTCTTTTGTCCGCAAAACCTTCTGGCACGATGAACAGGCGGTAATCCACGGGGAGCTCGGCGGCGAAAGCAAAAGCGCGGAATACAAGTTGTCCGGAAAAACGAAGGATACGCTTTTCTCACTATTTCTTCGCTCGCCGGGCGGCGGAACGCCCGACATCGCAGGGACTGCTCGGCGGGCTCGCAGCCGCAGCGGCCCGGCTGCTGTGCTTGCCATGGCTTGTCAAGGTTTTGAACAATCGAATTTCTTCGGGGTCGAACGGGGCCCCATTCGGTTTGAGAAGATCATGAAACCACACCTTTGGCTCTCGCGCGCCCGCCGCGGAGCCCCACGGATAGATCGTCTGGGTCTTGCCTGAAACCAATCCCCAGTTGCAGCAGCCCACGCGCTCCCGGTGCAACACCGGCAGACACGCGGCCACATCGCTGTGCCCGCGTCGGAGCCACTCGGTGCAAATCAGCGGGCGGCCGTATGGGCGCAGTTCCGCGATCTGCGCCGCCAAGTCCTCGGCGTCGTTGTAGTTGTGGAACGTGAGAACGTCCGAGGCCTCGGTTTGAAACGCGCGGAGGCTCGGGTGGTTGGACCATATGCCGCTCGTCAGCGGCTGGGATGCCTGAACGGATCGGGCCCATTCGAACGCTTTGCAGAGCAGCGGCAGCGACCGCTCATTCTGCCGGCTGTTCCCCGGCTCATTATACAAATCCCACATCAGGACTCGAGCATCGCGGCTGAAGGCGCCCATAACGTCCCGCACATAGCGCTCCAACCGCGGCCACGCATCAGGATTGTTGACGGCTGAGACACCGGGGCTTTGAAGCCAGCCGGAATTATGAACCCCGGGAATCGGTTCGGGTTGTCGGCCGATCGCCGGGTTGTCGTTCCAGCAGTCGTCGAAAATGACGAGGATGGCCCGGATGCCGAGCTTCGCCGTGTGGGCCAGGAAGCGCTCGATCCGCGCCTTGAACCCGCTTGCGTCAGCCTCCCAGGCCAGATCGTGCAGGGAGACGCGAACCGTGTTCATGCCCAGCGCGGCCGCCCAGCTGAGTTCCCGCCTGATGGTCGCCATGTCAAACGTCTCGGCCTGCCACATTTCAAGCTGGTTAATGGCGGAGCTTGGAATGAAATTGCATCCGATAAGCCAGGGCTGGCTGCGATACCATGCATTCGCTCGTTCGATTGTCCACCGTTCCATGGTCGTCCTTTGCCGCACAGCGTCTTGCCGCCGAAAGGACCGGACGAGGGTTATTCATGAAGAGCCGCCGCGAGAGGGCGGAGGCTGCATCAGATCGATCCTTTGACAGCCGTCGGCATACGGCGCTTTGAACTGCCTGCCTGCCAAACAGATCACGCGGGTTGGCTGTAGATGGTACGGCCGATGAATTCATCCTGCCATTCCGGCGAGAGCGCGATGAACTTGGCGGAAAACCCGCAGACCCGGACCACGAGGTCTTGATGCATTTCCGGATGCGCGCGGGCGTCAAGCAGGTCCTTTTTGCTGACGCAGTGCAGCTGCAGCAGGCCAATTTTTGAGGCTGCGGCCGCGCGCTCAAACTGGCCCAGGGTCGCAGCGGTCATTTCCCCGGCAGGCAAAAGCACGTTGGCGACCGAGTTGGCCGCACACGCGGTCAGGTCCAGGCCGGCGGCGCTATTGATGGCCGCCGAAATGCTGGCGGCGGGATGTTCCCGCGCGGGATTGATGCCGTGCGCAAGCACATCGCCGTCGCGCCGGCCGTCGGGAGTGGCGCGCATCTTTTCACCCCAGTACCTGAATTCGCGGTACACCCAGTAGCCGATCTCAAACGCGCCGCCGCGCTCATTGACCAGGCCGCGGGTTTGTTTATATATATCCTGGTGAAGCCGGCGCGCCAAGGCATCCGACTCGGGCCTGTTATCGCCGAAATGCGGCAGGGTCAACACCTCCGCCCGCAGCCGCGCATGGCCTTTCCAGTTGGCGCGGACAGCGGCCAGGAACTCGTCGAGGGAAAGGCGTTTGATCTCAAAGCAAAGCGCGCGGATGGCCAGCAGCGCATTAATGACGTTGGCAAAGCCCACCAGGCCCAGCTGGTGCGGGTTATAGCGCCCGCCGCCCGCCGTGTAATCCCTGCGGGTCTTCAGGCAATCCGACATGCAGGCGGAAAACAGAGGCTCGGGAGCGACCTGCGTCCAGACTTTGCCGTTGCGCCCAATCATGGCGCAGCCTTGCCGGATGACGGCGAGCATACTGCCGGACAGCCGCCGGTAAACTTCCTCGAAAGTTCCGGCTCCGTCCAGCTTTTCGCAGACGATGCCGGCCCTGGCCGTTTCCGGGCAGTCATAGATGGATATTTCCAGGATCCGCGGCAAGTTGATGTAATGGCCCGTGGGCGCGTTCTCGCAGCCTTCAACAACGACATCCCAGCAGCCGGTGCAGACGTACCGGCGGGCATCCTCCGGCTGCTTGCCGGCCCGAATCAGGGCGGGGATCAAGCCGTCGTCGTTTACAAGAACAAGCGCGCTGCGCCCGCTCAGGATATCCGCGTTGATCGCCTCGAGATAGCGGGCGCTTGAGGCCGCCCCGAAACGGCAGAACGGCTTGGGAAAGATCAACTTGAGCTCATGATGCGCCTTCAGGAAAAGGAAGGTGATGTCGTTGCACACCTCGTGGCCGCGCTCGTCGCAGCCGCCCAGCGTGAACGATATCTCCATCTCGTGATCCGAATACGTTTCCACCGGCTTACTCTTGTCGTACCGGCAGTCCCCGGTCAGCAGGAAACGGCAAACCAGGTCGTAGGCCTCCGCCGGGGTCAGGCGGCCGGATTCGATATCGCGGCGATAAAGATCCGCCAGGAGCCTGTCGGGGCGCCCCAGCGAGGTGGTTCCGACCCCTTCCAGCGAGCCGCCGGCTTCGCGCAACAGCAACAGCGTGTTCAATCCCTCATAAAACGTCGCGGGCTTGCGCCACGGCGCTTCGCGGGCGCTGTCGGCAATCCTGCGCAGGAACCGGCGCTGGGGTTCCTCGGCGCCGGTTTTCAGCCGTTCCTCGGCGGCGTCTGCAAATTTATCGGCAATTTTCTTTACGGCCAGCAATCCGCGCATGGCGCAGTCGATGAACTCCGATTCCTCCGGCGATGCGCAGCGCCCCCGCGCTTCCGCTGCCTGCCGATAGATCGTTTCCAGCCCGTTTTCAATGACCGCGGCCATCGGGAAGCAATGGTGGTCCACATCCACATACGCGCCCGTGAAGATCCGCTGGGCGCTCCGCTCCCTGGACAGAAAGTAGTCTGTGGGATTGACGTCGCGGAAAAGGTGATTGTTGCGCCGCTGCAGCCAGCCGCCGGGATGTTTCCACCACGGATTCCCGTCGCATTGCGCCGGCTTGGTCCCCATTTCATAATAAAAGGGCGAATTGTTAAAAAGCACCGGCCGGAAATTGTCCGCGATGATTTCATACTGCATGGCCTTCAGCCGATAGGCGCTGAGTCCCGGATGCGCCGCGTCGCAGGCGTCCATCAGGGATTCAAAAGGGTGCCGGTAAGCGGGGTTCGCCGGCAGTTGCGCGTCCGGCAGGAGGCGGCGATAATAATCCGCCAGTTCATCGCGCAGCGCTTCGATGCTCGTCATCGCCTCCATGGCGGTTTTCCTTCCCAGCCGGGCCCGAAGGATTCGCAGTTGGATATCCCTCGGCCCCGCCTGGGCATCAATTAGCCGCAGGCTTCTGTCAAAGGCAATATCTCGGACTCTGCTTAATCTCCATGCGAGGTGGCTAATCCTAATCCAGGTTGACCACCATCGCGTCCTTGTCAGGCACCCGGTCGATGGCCGTCCCTTGCGCTTCGGCCATGAGCACGAAGCGCACCGGCCCCAGGCGCTTGAATGCTTTGGATGTCAGCTTCACGGAGACCCGGTGTAGCCGGACGCTTAACTTGTCGATCGCAAATTCCTCCGAGGCCGACACCGGGGACACCTTGTCGACAATCGCCTGCCATCCTCTGCTGTTCGCGTCCTGATAAATGCGAATGTTGATGTCCGAACCAAGCCCTTCGGCTTCCTGGCCTGTCTTCAGGTTGTTATCCAGGTCGACCTTGGCCATGAACATGGCATATCCGGCCGTTTTTTTCTCAATGTCGCCGGCCACGTCGCACGTGAGTTCCAGCGTCTTTATCCCCTTGCGCTCAAGGGTGACCCGGCGGATGTCGTAGTCGGCCAACTGGACATTCGGGCTGATGAAATCCCCTCAGCGTCCTCAATGACTGTCGCGCCGGTTTTCGCCGCAGCCGGAGGATCCGCTGCTTGAAGCGGAAGCACGCTGATGGCAAGCACCTTCAAAGCCGCTGGGACAATAAGCCATGCCCTGATCATAGGATTCCTTTTTGCATAACGGCCGCGTTCAGTCGCGCGGTCAAGCGTCGCGCGCAACGCCTGGTTCGGCCGCTTCTGAAACCTTTCTGATGAAACCGGCCACAGTTCTTCCAAGAAGGGCGTAGCCTTCCGGTTTGAAATGGACGCCGTCCGGAAGCAACAGGTCGTCACGCCCCGCGGACAGGATGGGGGCGTAAAGGTCATTGACGTAAATTCCCAGTTCTCGGGCGATGCGGGCCGCCGCAGCGTTGTAGGCGGCCACATCCGCCTCAAAACGGTCAAACGGCTTCGTCTTATGGTGCCATTCCTGGTTGACCGGCGTGGTTAGCGCCCAGATCACCGTTGCCTCGGTTTCCGATTTCACCCGGCTCACGATGGCCCTGACGTTCTCAGCATACGCGTTGAGCGGGACAGCCGCCGCATCCTGCCCGAATTCTTTTTTCAGGTCGTGCAAGCCGGAGTTGATGTGCAGCACATCGGGGTGCCGCGAGATGACCGACGCGTCAAGGCAGGCGAGGATGTCCTTGCTGCTCCCCCCGCTGTGTTCCGGGACACACACGTCGGCCCAACCCTTAAGTTGCGTGCGGACCATTTCCTGATACCCCGCGCGTATGGAGTCGCCAATGAGTATAACCTTTTTCATGTCAGCCCTTTCCGGTTAAACGTCAGAGCAACGGATCGATCAAGTCTATACTATCCGGCGGAACTCCCGGCGTGATGTGCTCTCATCTCCCAGCCCACGGAGGACATCCGCCATTACCCTCCCACACCTCAATCGGAGGGGCCGCACCAATGCGGCCTACCGTTTCGGGCGAGCCCTCCGCCCCGCCCTCTGGGAAGCCGATTACTGTTCTCTGTCAAGGCGTCGCTGTCAGTCCGCTATTCTCGGCCTTTGCGCTCGTTTGCTTTGCATGCTCGAATGTCGGAACGCGCCCCTTGGTCAGGCTCTTTGTTCATCCAAACCAGCATCTCCTGCCCTGGAGCGCGGTTGCCCCAGACACAGTAGGGCACCGCGGTGATGGGGACAGCCTGCCGGCGGGTCGGCGCCATGCGATAGAGCCGGCCGCCCCTCCACTCCCGAGGGTGGCGTCGGAACGCCCGGCCGCGAAGCACCGTGACACCACCCAACAGGCTTTTCACGAAGGCCGGCCTGAACCGGGCCGCCGCGGGTAGCGTGAGATCGCGCAGTTCACGGCCGTTATCAACCTGCTCGACACAGTAGACCAGGGGGCCGCGCTGGAGCGCGACCCGGCCGCAGTTCCCCCGCACCTTCGGGTGTGCTTCAACTTGAAGGACCGGCATGGAAAGCCTCAGGTTCACAACGTCCCCCGACTCCCAACGCCGGGATATTTTGGTGTACCCGCGTGCCGATTGGACGCGCCAGGGCGTATGGTTAACCGCCAGGGAAGCCTCGGGACACCAGGCAGGGATGCGCAGGGCCAAGGTAAACCGCGCCGGATTCGGCATCGCGAGGCGCATCCGGATTTCGCCATCCCAGGGATACCGCGTATCCGTGCGCAGACGCACCGTTTGGCCGGCCACGCGCAAAGCGGCATCGCCCTGCGCGTAGAGGTGAATCCACGCCGCCTTCTCGCTCTGCGAATAGAAGTACTGGCCCACCGAAGCGATCAGCCGCGCGATGTTGGGCGGGCAACAGGCGCATCCGAACCATTCCTGGCGCTCAGCCGCCACATGGGCCTGCGCCCCCGTGCAGGCCGCCGGATAGACCGCCAGCGGGTTGGCGTAGAAAAAGCGCTTGCCGTCGAGGCTGACGCCGCTGAGAGCCCCGTTGTAGAGGGTGCGCTCCAGGATGTCCGCGACCTCGCCGTCTCCGGTGAGCTGCAGCATGCGATGCGCCCAGAACACCAGCCCAACCGAGGCGCAGGTCTCGCAATAGGCCGTCTCATTCGGCAGGTCGTAGTCGAATGTGAACCCCTCGTTGTGGCGGGTCGAGCCGATGCCGCCGGTGACATACAGGCGCCGGTGGGTCAGGTGATTCCAGAGCCGCTTCAGGGCCGGCCGCAGCGTGGCGTCGCCGGTCTCCGTGGCCACGTCGGCCATGCCGCAGTACAGGTACATCGCCCGCACGGCGTGGCCGACGACCTGCCCCTGCTCCCGCACCGGCCTGTGCGCCTGGCAGTAGCTGTAGTCGGAGCCGACCCAGCCCAACTTCTTCCACCCCTTTTTCTGCAGGGCCTCGGCTTCGAGCTTAAAGTAGTTCGGGGCCTGACCGCGCTCGTCAATAAAGTACTTGGCCTGGCTGAGATACCGCTTCGCGCCGGTGGCGCGGTACAGCTTTACCAGGGCCAGTTCGACCTCTTCATGGCCACAGTACCCGCGCTTCTGCCCCGGGCCGCGCCCGAACACCTTGCAGATGAGGTCCGCGTAGCGGCACATGACATCGAGCATCGCGCGCTTCCCGGTGGCCTCATAATAGGCGACTGCGCCCTCCATCAGGTGGCCGGCACAGTAGAGTTCGTGCCATTCGGACAGGTTGGCCCAGCGCTTTTCCGGTTCGACGACGGTGAAATGCGCGTTGAGATAGCCGTCAGGCTGCTGGGCCCTGGCCATCAGCGCCGCAACGCCGTCGATCCGCGCCTCAAGCTTCTTGTCGGGGTGGGTCATCAGGCTGTAGGCGGCAGCCTCGATCCACTTGCCGACATCGGAATCCCAGAAGATGTGCGGCTCGTTCGGCAAGCCCGGCTTCCACTCGAGCTTGAACGCGTCGATTCGCCCGGTTTTCCTGCACTGCTGGTACTCGATGGGCAGCGTGATCTTCCGGTTCACCCGCTGGCGCGGCGCCCAGAACGCGTCATGCAACGACACCTGCGTGAACGATACGGCGGACAGGGGATGGGGTTTTCTCGTCGCCATATCACCTCGTTTTTGTATCGCGAGTCTTCAGGGTCTAGGGTCCCGACGAAATGCCTCACGTTTCGGCGCGCATCGCGCCGATGAAGGGCACGCACTGGCTAGGTGCCATTTCATTTTGCGTTTGTTACTGGCCTTCCATCGCGACATACATCTGTGTATTGTACAGATCTGACCCTTATCATATACATACATCTGTGTATTGTACAGATCTGACCCTTATCATATAAGCCCGTCCAGAATAGACCAGACATGTCACGCTGCATAGAGAGTTGTATGGGTTCTGAAAAGCGCACGGACTTTGTCCGGGCGGCGAGCCAAGTGCCGCAGAGCGCCCAAGGCTTTGGATTT
>JAAZAB010000146.1 GCA_012514555.1 Lentisphaerota bacterium | reverse complement strand
CTTCCTCTACGTTCACCTGAAGCCGACACGCAAGCGGGATCCCATTGACAGGGTCATCGCCGGTATGGCCCCGAAGCTTTACATGCCGGACGGCTTCACGTTCATGATGCCCATGCCGGTCCTCAAGTTGAGCGCCGGCGGTGAGGCCACGGCGTCCGGCAGCAAGTATTCCTATACGCTGCGCGGCAACGAGCGGGACAAGCTTTACGGCGTCGCCGACCGGCTCGAAGCGGCGCTCAAGGCCAGGCCGGAAATCTTCAACAGCGTCCAGTCCAGCGTCAAGGTGACCATGCCGCAACTCGACATCAACATCCTGCGCGACCGCGCCTCAACGCTCGGCCTGGGCGCCTCCGACATCGAAACGGCGCTGGCCCTTGCTTTCGCTCAGGGCCGCACAACCACGTTCACGACCGACAACGACCAGTACGACGTGATGGTCGAACTGGACAAGAATTACCAGGTGGACCCCGAAAACCTCTCGCTCCTGTACCTGCGCTCGCCGAAGAGCAACGCGCTTGTCCCCCTGGATACGCTCGTGGAAATCGAGCGCACGCTCGGTCCTGCCAGCGTGCCGCACTCACAACAGATGGACGCAGCCACCATCTCGTTCAACATCGAGGGCGGCATTCCGCTCGGCGACGCGGTCAAGGCATTGAATGCCATTGCGGCCCAGGTCGTGCCGCAGGACATATCCGGCTCGCTGGAGGGCGAGGCCCAGGAGTTCCAGGAATCCATGAAAAGCCTCGGGGTCCTCATGATCGCCGCGGTCTTCCTGATGTACATCATCCTCGGCATCCTTTACGAGAGCTACGTCCATCCCTTCACGGTCCTCTCGACCCTGCCCGTGGCCGCGTTCGGCGGACTGCTGACCCTGCTCATATTCGGCGCCGAGCTCTCGCTCTACGCCTACATCGGAGTCTTCATGCTGCTGGGCATTATCGCCAAGAACGGCATCATGATGGTGGACTTTGCCGAGCAGGAAATGCACAAGGGCAAGTCGCCCTTCGATGCCATTCACAGCGCCTGCATCATAAGGTTCCGGCCCATTCTGATGACCGGACTGGCCGCAATCGCCGGCGCCGTTCCAATCGCGGTCGGCTACGGCGCGGACGGCTCATCACGCATTCCGCTGGGCCTGGTCATCGTGGGCGGCCTGGCGTTCGCACAGGTGATCACGCTGTTTGTGACCCCGGGCATCTTCCTCTACATGGACATCATCCAGCGCAGGTTCCTCAAGCCGTCCGAAGACGACGGCGCCGGCCCCGAGCCCGGGCACGCGCAGACTTGACCCCCGGCTGTCAGGCGCCCTTGTCCCGGATCATCGTTAGCAGCATCTTGAAGCGGCTTTTCGCGCGCAAGGCGTGCGGCACGTTCGCCGGCATGATGACCAGCCCGCCGGCCGCGGCTAGGACGCTCCGGCCGCCAATAATCAGCTCGGCGCGGCCTTCCAGCACATGAACCACGGCGTCGTAGGGCGAGGTGTGCTCGCTCAAGCCCTCGTCCTTGTCGAACGCGAACAGCGTGAGCGTCCCCGCCTTCTTGTCGACGAGCGCCCTGCTCACCACGGATTTTTCCGCGTATTCGATGGCTTCCGCAAGCGCTATCGCCTTGCCCGTTTCAAGCGCCTTTTTCCTGCCAGTCCTGCTTTTCATTGCCGTCTCCCGGATTGATGGGGGAATGGAGCGGCGGAATGCCGGAAAGGCGGAAACGCCGGCGCATTTCCGGCATCCCGCCATTCCAGTATTCCATGGTTCCAATTACCCCGGATTTTGCGATTGGTCAGAGTGCGGCAGATGCAAGGCGCAGCGGGTGAAGGCGTATTGACATACTCCGAACCCGCTGCAACACAGCAGATGCCGCACTATGGCCAATCCCTCGTGGTTTGAAAAATGAACATCTTTTACAACAGCTCACCCGTACTTTTTCGCGCATGGTAATTCAAACGCAATGCAGTTGTAAAAGCCTGATGGTTTACCGGTTATAAGCATCGTTCATTTTTCAAACGCAAAAGCCGGGTTCATCGGATTCCCAACGTAAAGATGGCTCTTGATCTGAAACGAATGACAGGATACGGTTGCGCGTTACATCCGGATCGAAGGCATGAAAAAGGCATGGAGCAGGGCCGGCAACAGGATGCGAAGCCGGGGCACGAGTCCTGGAGCGCAGGCTTGCGGCGTGTGTGCAAACTCTGCCGATCCCGGGCGTGTGCCGCTGGAGGGGAAAGGTTAATGGCCAAGCAGGCAAAGCACAATTACGACGAGAGCAAGATCAAGACGCTATCGTCCCTGGAGCACATCCGGAAGAGAACCGGAATGTACATCGGAAGGATCGGGAGCGGGGCCGACTACGACGACGGCATCTACATCCTGGTCAAGGAAGTGGTGGACAACTCGGTGGACGAGTTCATCATGGGCTACGGCTCGGGGATCGACGTGACGGTGGAGGGCCGGCGGGTAACGGTCCGGGATTACGGGCGCGGGATACCTCTGGGCAAGGTGGTCGAGTGCGTATCGCGCATCAACACGGGCGCGAAGTACAACGACGACGTGTTCCAGTTCAGCGTGGGCCTGAACGGGGTGGGAACCAAGGCGGTGAACGCGCTGTCGCGGCATTTCATGGTCAGGAGCCATCGCGGGGGCGAGGCGGCCGGGGCGGAATTTGAGCAGGGCGTGCTTGTGAAGGAGTTCAAGGGCAAGGCGGCGGGCGAGCCGGACGGGACCCTGATCAGCTTCGAGCCGGACCCCGAGATTTTCGGCGACGCCGCGTTTGTTCCCGAGCACCTGTCGCGGCGGATGTTCATGTATGCGTGCTTGAACGCGGGCCTGCGCATCCGCTGCAACGGGGCGGAATTCGTGTCGCAAGACGGGCTGGTGGAACTGATCAGGGACGAGGTGGGCAACGAGGCGCTTTATCCGCCCCTGTTTTTCCGCTCAAGGATGCTGGAGCTGGCGTTCACGCACACGAACCGTTTCGAGGAGACTTTCTATTCGTTCGTGAACGGCCAGTTCACGAGCGACGGGGGAACGCACTTGAGCGCGTTTCGCGAGGGCCTGCTGAAGGGGTTTAACGAGTTTGCCGGGGACAGGTTCGAGGGCGACGACGTCCGCGACGGGCTGGCCGGCGCCGTGGGGATAAGGATGAAGGACCCGGTGTTCGAATCGCAGACCAAGAACAAGCTCGGGAACACGGAAATCCGGGGCGACCTGGTGAACCGTGTGCGCGAGGCGGTCGCGGACCTGCTGCACAGGAACCCGGAGGCCGCGGAAAAGGCGGTTGCGAAGATCGAGGAGAACGTCAAGCTCCGCAAGGAACTGATGACTGTGAAGAAGCTGGCGCGCGAGCGGGCCAGGGCGACGTCGCTGCGAATTCCGCAGTTGAAGGACTGCAAGCTTCATTTCGACGGGAAGCGCGGGCGCGGGCTGGAGTCCATGCTCTTCATCACGGAGGGGCAGTCCGCGGCAGGGTCGATCGTCAGCTGCCGCGACGTTGCCACGCAGGCTATTTTCACCCTGCGCGGCAAGCCGCTCAACGTGTGCGATCTGAGCCGCGGCGCGGTGTACAAGAACGAGGAGCTGTACAACCTGATGCAGAGCCTTGACGTGGAGGAGTCGGCCGAGAACCTGCGGTATAACAGGGTGATTCTCGCCACTGACGCGGACGTGGACGGCCTGCACATCCGGAACCTGCTGCTGACATTCTTTCTCAAGTATTTCGAGGCGGTCGTGCACGAGGGCCATGTGCACATCCTGGAAACCCCCCTGTTCCGGGTGCGGAACAAGGAAAAGACAATCTACTGCTATTCCGAAGATGAGCGGGACGCGGCGGTGAAGAATTGCGGGCGCAGCCCGGAGATCACGCGTTTCAAGGGGCTGGGCGAGATATCGCCCTCCGAATTCCGGCATTTCATTGGCGCGAAGATGCGCCTTACGCCGGTGCAGGCGGCGGACCGCCACAGCGTGCCGCTTCTGCTGGAGTATTACATGGGCCGGAACACCCCGGAGCGGCGGCAATACATCATGAACCACCTTGTGGTTGAGGCGGAGTCGTGAAAGAGCAGCAGGAACTGAACCTCGGGCTGTCGGGAAATGAGCCGGCCGCTCCTGCCGCGCGGG
>JAAZAB010000145.1 GCA_012514555.1 Lentisphaerota bacterium | reverse complement strand
CGGCCCCGAAAATACGGATTCACGCGCTGAAAAGATTGGATAATCAGGCATATCTTTTGTATAACCAGGTAAATGACAGGAACACGGTACGACGATGCCATCGGGTCTCTGATCGCGGATGCGGCGCGCCACGCGGGACAGGGTGTGCTGTTTTACGACCGCGGGGCGCAGCGTGTTCGGACGGCCGGCGAAGCGCCGCCGCTCTGCCGCCTCTGTCTCGGCGATCCTCGGCTGGAGCCCAGGTGCCGCGCCACCTATGAACAGGCGGCGGAGAACGCCATGTCCTCGGCCGAGCCTTTTTATTATACCTGCTGGGCCGGGCTGCTCTTTGTCGCCGTGGCCATTGCGCCGTTCGCGCGCTGCCTGGGGTGCGCGGCCGTGGGCGGGTTTCGGGCGGCCTCAGACGCGGCGGATGATTTTCCGGGCGGGGATTTCGTGTTGCGGGGCATGCGTTCGCGCAGGGCGGGCGGCCGGCTCGGGAATCTTTTTGCGGCGGCGCCGCCGATTTCGCCCACCCGGCTTCGCGGCCTCGGAGAATATCTGCAGGATGCCGGTTTTGCGTCAGGCCTGAATTCGGCCGCGTATTTTCTGCGCCGGAATGCCGTGTATCTTCAGCAGCGCGCCATTGCCGAGTGTGCGCGGCTGCTGAGGCCGGCCCATTTAAAGCCGGTGGCGCTGGTCCGCCGCGCCGATTCGCTGGTTTCGCGGGCGTACGTGAGCGGCAGCGGCCAGCTCCGCCGGAACTGCGCCGCTTACCTGGCGGCCGTTCTCCAGGCATGCGCCTGGGACCTCGCGCGGCTGAAGGCGCACCTGCGCGTTCCCATGGCGCTGCTCACTCGCGACGCCGTGTTGCGCGGCGGCGACTGGAGCGCGGCCGCCCGGGACGAGTTGCGCTTCGCGGCGCGGCTGGATCAGGGGCGAACGGTCGAGGACGTGTGCTACGCTTTCCTCGAGATTCTTTCCGAGGCATCAACGCGCGCCTCAAATGCAGATGGCGTCGCGCCCGCGCTGTCGGAACGAGTCGTTCGCTGGCTCGAGCGCAACTACTCGATGCCGGTGACGATGGCCGGGGCTTCGCGCGCGGTGGGCGCCAGCGCGTCGAGCATCGTCAAGCGCGCCAGGCGCGACACGGGCAAGACCTTCCACCAGCTGCTTCTTGAAATCCGTCTTGCAGAAGCCAAGCGGCTCCTTGCGACCACCCGCCTTGATCTTGCAGCCATTGCCCTGCAGTGCGGATTCTGCGACCAGAGCCACTTCACGCGGCATCTCAAGAAAGCCACAACGCTCGCCCCGGGCCAGTTCAGAAAGCTCATGGTTGTTTCGGAGGCGGAGGTCTTGAAGTAGCGTTCTCCGGCGCAGGGACCGCCCGGCCGCCTCATGGCCCGCCCCGCCCTGTCAAGCCGCGCCGCCGATTCGTCCTGTTCGCCGCGCGCGTTTCAGCCTATATGGAGCAGTTCAACCCCGCAGTTGTCTTCGCTCGCTGCAAGAGGTTTTGTGAAACTTGCTGCCATGGCAAATCAACTCGGCTGATGCTGCACTGAATAGGTGAAAGACATCAAGAGAACATCCAATAACCAACAAGGAATATCCAATGTCCAAGTGAGCGAGAGATGAGAATGGCCGTATCCAAGTCCAACCATTCACCATGCCCGCGCCCCCCTTGTTCCTTGGACTTGAGTGTTGGATATTGGATATTCGATTGATCAACCCGGATTATCGGCAATATCATTCGCATTCCGGTCAATCGATAGCGATCCCGAATAGCGATAGCGATTTCGATGGGAGCAAGCCCAAACCACCGGCGGCCGGGACCCGTTCTTCGGCGAAGCGGCTTCGAAGAGCGAGCCCTCCGCTCTCCGAGAGGAACGCATCCGGGGCCTCTTCTGTAGCGCGCCACGGCGTGGCGCGATCGGCCGTGCATACGGCGGCCGAGGCCGTCCGCTCCCCAGGAGGATGATCAAGTCGGAAGGTGCCGGGTGTAGCCGCGCCGCTGTGCGGCGCGCCCTCCTCATCAAACGGCGGCCGGTACGGCCGCGCTCCCAGGAGGCTGCGAAATCGCGCCACGCCGTGGCGCGCTACAGAAGAGGCAAGCGCGTTCCCTCTGGAGAGCGGACGGCCCCGGCCGCCGGAGAACAGATTGTCTGTCCCCATGGCTCTGAGTAGTTACGTTCATTTTTCAAACGCAAAATCCGGGCTTATTCTTTCCTGGAGGGCGGCGGGCTTGCCATGCGAAGCCGTTTCGGCAAGGCGTGGGCCTCCTTCGCCGTTCTTGACGCAGCCAAGCCCGGCCGGCCTTTCAGCCGCGCGCGCGGGCTTGACAATTCCATCGCGGCGCGTATGCTGACGCATGATTTTTTCGCCGCTTCAAACGTGCCGTTTAACCTGAAAGGATACTGCCATGGCGGAGACTGTTTTGGAGAGAATTCGCGGCAAGGCAAAAATGCTCGGGCGCAGGATATGCCTGACCGAGAGCGACGACGTGCGCAACTTGCAGGCGGCGTCGAAACTTGCGAAGACGGGATACGCCCGGCCGATCCTGGTCGGCTCCCGGCCGGCGATAGAACGGCTTGCGGCCGAAAACGCCATGGCGCTGGACGGGGTGGAAATAGCGGACACGGAAAGCAGCCCAAAGCTTGGCGAATACGCGGCAATGGTTTTCGAAATGCGCAAGGCAAAAGGCATGACGGAGTCTTTGGCGCGCGAGGCGCTGAAAGACACCTGCTTTTTCGCGGCCGCCATGGTCAGCGCGGGCGACGCCCACGGGTATGTATCGGGCGGCGGGAACCCGAAGGGGTACAACCACAATACCGGCCAGAAGACCCGGCCGGCGCTCCAGCTGTTCAAAACCGCGCCCGGCATCAGGACCGCATCCGCCTATTTCATAATGCAGCTTCAGGACCCGAAATGGGGCTTTAACGGCGCGCTATTTTACGCGGATTGCGGGCTCAACATCAATCCGAATGAGGACCAGCTTGCGGAAATAGCGGTCAGCACGGCCCGGACATATCGCATGTTCACGGGCGACGAGCCGCGCGTGGGAATGATCAGTTGCTCGACCAAGGGCTCGGCAAAGGACCCAACCGTGGACAAGGTCATAGCGGCCACCAGGAAGGCGCAGGCGCTTGCGCCCGACATCAAGATCGACGGCGAGTTCCAGTTCGACGCCGCGGTGATTCCGGAAATCGGGGCAAGGAAGGCGCCCGGGTCGGCAATCGCGGGCCGGTGCAACGTCCTGATCTTCCCGGATTTGAATTGCGGGAACACCATGTACAAGGCGACCGAGCGCCTGGCGAACGCGGTGGCGATCGGCCCTCTCATCCAAGGGCTCCGCCGGCCGTTCAACGATGTTTCCCGCGGCTGCTCCGTGGACGACATCGTTGATTGCGCCGCGGTGGCGGCCATCACGGAGTGGACCGAATAGTCGAATATTCGACCGGATTCCCCGGCTCCGACGGCGCCCGGCGGGGCGGCGCCGGGCGCAATCATTGCCCGATGCCGATCTCCACCCATCCGATCCTGACCTCGGCGTTCGCCCTGGCCTCGATGAGGTTGCGGCCCCGCAGGATTGCCGGAATGGGCGCGGAGTAGGCGTGGACGGGGAACGGCGCGCCGGGCCCCGGGAGCGCTGCTTTCCCGGCATACTCGCATGTCTCGCCGTTGAGCCTGACTTCAAGTGTTCCCGGGCCCATGGCCGCCGCGTTCTCGACGCCCAGAAACACCGTGACTTTTCCGGCTTCGAGGCGTGGCCCCGTGTGCAGCCGGAACTCGCCCAGACCGCCCTTGCCGATCAGCGCCGGAAGGGCGTTCGCCTGCGGCTCCCCGGGCGCCCACGTGTCCTGGAAGGTGAGCACGTGCCGCCGGGGTTTGCCGCGCATCGTCGCCATGGCGCCGATTTCGCGAAGCAGGACGGGGTATTCTCGAAGATCGTCTATCGCCGTCTGGGAGTCCATGTAGTTGAAGAGGTATATCCTGTCCGCGCCCTGGTCCAGGAACGAGGACGCCGTTCCGCGCAGCGTTTGGAGCGAGTTGGTGTGCAAAGCCCCCCCAGGGCAGCCCGGGTAAGGCCGGATGAGCAGTTCGAGACCCGGGGCCAGCAGTACCGAAGTGTCCCGGAGAAGCTTTTTCCAGATGTCAACGCGCATGCCGTTGTCAATGCTTTCGAAGAACGGTGTCGGCACGAGCATGTCAACCCATCCCTGGCGCGCCCATTCCACGGCGTCCATTCCCAGGCCGAGCGCCGAGGCGTGGCTCGCGGGAACCCGGGCGCCCAGCTTGATCGCATGCCCCCGTTTCTGCTCCCACTTCCGGGCCAGGGCCTTTGCGCGCTTGGTGAAAGCGTTGAGCAGGAGCGCGCCCTCCTGCTCGCGGCCCGGCCGGAAATGGAACCCGAACCGCATCCAGTCCATCTCGAACCCGTCGAAGTCATAGCGCTCGAACAGCTCGCGCACCAGCCGCCAGTGATGGTCCCGCACGGGCTTCCGGCCGTAGTCGAAGGCGCGGTCCAGCCAGGAGGCGGACCGGTACGGGACCCGCCTTAACGACGGGTTGTCCCGCCAGAACTCGCTGTGGATATAGCACTGCTCGTCGTCCACGTTGTGGACGTCGTTCATGCGCAT
>JAAZAB010000014.1 GCA_012514555.1 Lentisphaerota bacterium | reverse complement strand
AAGGAACTGCTCAAGCAGATCCGGGAGGTGCTTCCGGGCGACTTCGAAGACCTCATCGGGCGCTTGTTGGCCGCCATAGGATTCGAGGAGGTCGAGGTAACTGCTCGCAGCAAGGACGGCGGCATTGACGTGCGCGGCACGCTGGTGGTCGGCGGCGTGATCAAAACCCGGCTGGCGGTTCAGGTGAAACGCTGGCGGCAGAATATCCAGTCCCCAGTCGTCCAGCAGGTTCGGGGCAGTCTGGGCGCGCATGAACAGGGGCTCATCATCACGACCAGCGACTTCAGCAAGGGCGCGCGAGATGAAGCCGAGCGCGCGGACGCGACGCCGGTCGCGCTCATGAACGGCGAGCAACTGGTCGCGCTCATGGTCGAAAATGAAATCGGCGTGCGGCGGACCCCGGTGCAACTGATCGAAGTCGGCGAGAACCTTGGCGCAGGCAGGGACACCACCGAATGATTTCGAACTGCTGGCATCACGTGGTCAACCGTGGCGTTGATCGTCGCAGCGTTTTGGGATTGATCCGGACCAGGGGGCGGATTGTCCGGGCGGATGTCATGGCGCTGCCGGGCGTTGCCAGGACCTCAGCGGGCGCTGCTGGAGGCCATGGTCCGGGACGAGCATTATCAGGCGGAGCTGGCGGAAAACGGTGACGCATTGCCGCGAAGCGGAAAAAAAGCCCGCTTCAAATGATTAGCCGCATTAATCCGGGAAAATAATTATTGCGGTCATAAAAAGGTCATAAGTGGTCATAAAGTGGTCATAATTCGTAATTCAGGTAGTCAGAAGACAGAATTCAGAATCAAGAAGAATCAGCCATAAACTGGGAACGCATTGCACCGAAGCGAAAAAAACCGCTTCGAATGCTTGCCGCAAAGGGCCGTTTCAGCGCGTTTTTTTTGTCCATTCCAAACCCGAAATGGGCGCGATTGGGCAATCGCACGAAACTGCGGCAAAGCGGGGAACGGAGAAGGGCGGAAAGCTTTTTCGGTGGTGGGCCCGGCTGGACTTGAACCAGCGACCAAAGGATTATGAGTCCTCCGCTCTGACCAACTGAGCTACGAGCCCCTGAAAAGCCGGTAGTGTATCAGAAATGAAACGGAATGCAACCCCGGCGGAGTCCGTGATGCAGTTTGACCGCCTGTCCCGGGTGTGCTAAAATATAGTTGTTTCGCCACCGGTTCCGTGCTTCAAGCGCCCCCCATGCGCGAGAAATGGCTTGCGAGGGGAAAAAGAACTGCTCAAGAGACAGAATGTGAAAACAACATGCGATACGCGCGCTGCCTTGGCGAATTGTCCTTCTGGATTCTGAACCCTGAACCCAGAACCCTGAACCCAGAACCCTGAACCCTATCCTCCTATAAGTTGAGGCAGGCATGACACCGAGAGAGCGCATGTTGCTGGCGCTGAGCTTTGGCAAGCCGGATCGGATTCCGTTGACGCCCGGCTACGGGCGGGAGTCTACGCTGGCGGCCTGGCACAGGCAGGGCCTGCCGGAATCCGTGCAGGATTACGTTGAATACGCTTACCACCAGGCGGGCGGAACCCTGCCCTGGGAAAGCATTGACGCATGGTTCCCGGTGAACGAGAGGATGATCCCGCAGTTCGAGGAAAAGGTGCTTGAACTGAAGGAAAGCTCCCAGGTGGTGCAGGACTGGAAAGGCAATATATGCGAGATCGGCAGGCAATTCACCGTCGAACACCTGCGCAACGCGGTGGATTTCGTCACGCGCCGCTGGATAAAGTGCCCGGTGGAGTCGCGCTCCGACTGGGCGGATATGAAGCAACGCTATGACGCAGGCGCGCCCGGGCGATTGCCGGCCGATGCCGCGGCAAAGGGCGAGGCGCTGTTGCGCCGTAAGGAGTTTCTTGAAATCCGCTTTTCCGGTCCGTTCTGGCAGGTCCGGGAATGGGTCGGCTTCGAGCGCCTCTGTGAAATGTTCTATGACGACCCCGCGTTTCTCGGGGAAATGATCGAGTTCTGGGCGGATTACGTGGCAATACTGCTGGAGCGGACGCTCGGCGTTGTGAAGCCGGATTGCGTGGGCCTGTCCGAGGACATGGCGTACAAGGGTTTTTCAATGATCTCGCCAAAGATGGCGCGCCAGTACCTGCTGCCCGTGTGGGCCCGGTGGGGTGAGATCATTCGAGGGGCCGGCGTGCCTTTGTACGCGATGGATTCCGACGGGTTCGTGGGAGAACTCATCCCGATCTGGATTGACGCGGGAATCAATGTCTGCGATCCGGTTGAAGTCGCGGCCGGCAACGACATAAACGATTTCCGCCGCCGATTCGGAAAGAACATGGCATACCGCGGCGGAGTGGACAAGCGTGCCATGGCCCGGGGCGGGGGCGTCCTGGAGGCGGAGATGGATCGCCTTCGGCCGGTGATCGAGGACGGCGGATATGTTCCTGCCTGCGATCACGGTGTGCCGCCGGACGTGTCCTGGCCGAACTACGTTGAGTATGTCCGGATGCTGTCCAGAGCCACGGGCTGGCTCATACATTGACGAGGCGCCTGACCAGTGACGATCAGTCAACATGAGCCGCGATTCATCATTCCCGGGTGGGCCTTCGGACCTGAGTCGGTCCGGCCGCTCGCGGAAAGGCTTGGCGGGGAAATTCTGGCCTTGCCCAGCCTGGCATCGCGCGGCGCCGGGCCTGGCCATGACCGGGGCGTTTCGCCCTGGGCGCGGGGGCTGCTCGCCGGAATCCCGGCATCCGCGCCCCGCGTCACGCTGATCGGCTGGTCGCTCGGCGCCATGATTGCGCTGGAGTCGGCCATGTCCGGCCCGGACCGGGATTGGCGCCTTGTGCTGCTTGCCGGCTCGGCCCGGTTTGTCGCGGACGAGGGCAACGATCCGGGCGTGCCGGAACGGAATCTGCGGGCCATGATGGCCGGCTTGAGGCGGAGCCGCGAGGCGACAATCCGGCGGTTCCGGCAGGAATGCTGCAGGCCGGCAGTTATGAGCGGCGCTGTTCGGGCGCGGATTGATTTGGATTCGAGCGGCTGGTCCGACGTAGAACTGCGTGCCGGCCTGGAATACTTGATGAGCGCCGACCTCCGCCCAGGCCTGTCCGCAATGAACGCGCCCGTGCTGTTGATTCATGGGAGTGAGGATGCGGTGATTCCATTGGCGGCGGGAGAAGCGCTGGCCAGCGTGCTGCCCCGCGCCGCATTACACCCGATGCCCGGAGCGGGGCATGCGCTGCCGATCCTGGACCCGGACCGGGTAGCCGGAGCGGCGCTGCCGTTCCTGGGGCTGACATGAGACGGCCCGCGGATATTGCCTGGCGCTTCTCGGCCTCGGCCGCGACGTATGACCGGCATGCAGCGGTCCAGAGGGCCGTGGCGGAACGCCTGTCAAGGCTGTTGCCGGATTCCGCGCCGGGCCGTGTGCTGGAAATCGGGTGCGGAACCGGCATCATGACGGGCCATTTGCTCGGGCGCTACCCGGATGCCCTCGTTGATGCCATTGATTTCAGCGAGGGAATGATCCAGCACTGCCGCTCCCGCTGGAGCGGTGAAAAACGCGCAGACTGGAAGGCCGTTGACCTGCTTCGCTTCGAGCCTGAACGCAAATATCCGCTTGTTGTGAGCAGCGCAGCCTTGCACTGGGTCCGGCCATTGTCGGACACGTTCGGCAAGGTGGCCGGGCTGCTTAAGCCGGGAGGGGCGCTGGTCATGGCCGTCATGGTTTTGGGCACGCTGGCCGAGCTCATGGAAGCCAGGGCGCGCGTTGCGCCGCGCAAGCAGCCGGCCTTTACGCTGCCTTCCAGGAAGGAAGTGCGCGGCGCCCTGGCGGCATCCGGGCTCAGAGTGTGCGAGGAATGCGGAGATTGCGTCAGGGCCGAATATGCTGACGCGAACAGTATGCTGCGCGCCCTGCATGAGCAGGGGTTGACCGGAGGGCGCGCGGCGCGCGGCGCGCGCCCGCTGACGCGCGGCGAGCTGCGGGCTCTGGCAAAAGATTATGCGGAGCATTACAGCGCGAACGGCTTTGTATTCGCCACGTTCAGCGTGTATTATGCGCGGGCTTACAAGGGTT
>JAAZAB010000013.1 GCA_012514555.1 Lentisphaerota bacterium | reverse complement strand
GTTTCGGCTGAAAACTATTTCGATGACTCCTTCCTCGGAGACATCCTGGTCTTCGATCCGGAGCGACTGCAGGCGCACGCCGTCCATGACCCTGCTGAGGCCCTCGGTTCCGGGGTCGGGCGAAGCGACCTCTATTCCGCCGCGGTCGAGGTTGAATCGGATCGTCACCGGAACCTGGTGGAGGATGGCCATGCTCCTTGCGTAGCGCGCGCTGGTGACCAGTGCGCGGCCGGCGGTGCGCAGGCGGTTGCCGGCGATCGAGCGCATCATCGCGGGCGCGGCGACGCCCACTGCGATGCCCATGATCACGGCGACCAGCAGAAGCTCCATGAGCGAGAAGCCGGCGCGGCCGCCGGCGCGGGATGTTGGCGCTGGCCTCATTGCGGCGGAAGGATCAGTTGACCTTGACGTCGTCCGCGGAGCCGTCCGCGCCGTCGGGTCCCATGCTCCTGATTTCGAAGCTGTTTTCGGAGCGGGTGTAGATGAATTCGCGCTGCCACGGGTCCTTTGGGAGGGCGCCGGTCCTTATGTACGGCCCGCGCCAGTTCTGCTCGCCGCCCTTCGTGATGAGGCTCTGCAGGGATGCGGGATAGTACCCGTTGTCCACCTCGTACATGTCCACCGCGAGCCGGATGGCGTCCATGCTCTGCTTTGCGGCGGATATCTGGCTTTCCGCCACGCGCCCGCCAAGCCTTGGGGCTACCACGGCGACCAGGATGCCGATGATCACGACGACCAGCAGAACCTCGATGAGCGTGAAGCCGGACAGCGCGGCGCGCCGGGATGTGATTGCGAAGCGTGAGTTCATGGCTGTTCCTCCCTGTTGATTATGGCGCTATGCGTTCAGGCCGCTGGTCATGTCGAAAACCGCGAGCAGTATGCTAATGGCAACGAAGCCGACGAGCACGGCCATGAGCACTATCAGGATCGGCTCGAGAACGGTGGTGAATATTTTCACGGACCGGTCAAGCTCGTTCTCGTAGCGCTGCGCGATGTGGCCGAGCGCGCCGCTCATGTCCCCGGTTTCCTCGCCGATCGCCAGCATGTCGGTCAGTATGGGCGGGAACACCTTGCCGGCGGCGAGCGGCACCGAGATCGTGGCGCCGTCGGTCACCCGGCTGCGCGCGTTCCGGATCTCTGCGCTGAGCACCCGGTTCTGGATTGCGCGCTCCACGATTCCGAGCGCCTCGAGCACCGAAACCCCGTTGCCAATGAGCATGCCGAGCGTCCTGGCGAACTGCGCGAAATTGCTTGCGTAGACGATAGACCTGATGAGCGGGACGCGGAGCTGGAACGCGTGCCACCAGGAGATGCCCAGGTCGGTTTTGAGCCAGCGCCGGATCAGGACCGCGGCAATGACGATGCCGGCCAGGATGAAGATGCCGTAATGGGCCATGCCGTCGCTTATGCCGATAAGAATCTTCGTGGGCAGCGGCAGCGTGGACTTTAGCTCCGTGAATATGATCGCAAAGCGCGGGATCACGAACGACATGGCGAAGACCAGCGTGCCGGCGCCGGCCGTGAGCACTATGCCCGGGTAGACCAGGGCCATGATGACCTTCTCCTTGGTCTCCTGCATGCGCTCCATGTTCCTGACCAGGCGCTGCATCACCTCCGGCAGCGCGCCGCTGGCCTCGCCGGCGCGGATCATGCTTACGAAGAGGGGAGGGAAGGTCTCCTTGAAGCGCGAGAGCGCCTCCGAGAGGCTCGTGCCCCGGATGATGTCGTCCCTGAGCGATGCGATTATGGCGTCGGCGTCCGGCCGGGTCCGGCGGCGGGACAGCGTGTTGAGCGCGTTGCCGAGCTTCATTCCGGACGCGAGCAGGTCGCCGAGCTCGGTGGTGAACTGGAGGGTTTCGCGCGCGCCCATGCGCGGGCCGCGCCCGGGCCTGAGCGTGAAGCGCCATTTCGAAGCCTTGCCGCCGTCCGCGCCGGGCTTCGCCGCGGCGGCCGCGGCGCTTTCCCGGATCGAGACGAGCACGTGCCCGAGGCGCTCCGCCTGGAGAATCGCGGCGTGGCGGTCGGCGGCTTCAATTGAGCCTTCGATTTTCTCGCCTGACCGCGAGCGGGCGATGTAGGCATACACGGGCATTATTCGTCTTCCTCGGCGACGCGCAGCACTTCCTCGACGGTGGTGATCCCGCGCAGCACCTTGTCCCAGCCGTCGTCGCGCAGGGTCTTCATTCCCTGCGCCATCGCCTTCTGCTTGATGACGTTGGATGTGACGCGGCCCACGATCATGGGCCTAATCTCGTCGGTGATGAGCAGCACTTCGTAGATGCCGGTCCGGCCGTGAAAGCCGGTGTGGCGGCACTTCTCGCATTCGCCGGGCTCGAAAATCGGAGTGCCGCCGATGCGGTCGACGGGAAAGCCCGCGCTTGCGACAAAGGAGTCGCCGCTCGGGCGCTGGCGCCTGCATGACTTGCAGAGGACGCGCACAAGGCGCTGGGCGATCACGGCCTCGAGGGAGGATGAGACCAGGAACGGCTCCACGCCCATGTCCGCAAGGCGTGTGATGGCGCCGGCCGAGTCGTTCGTGTGGAGAGTGCTCAGCACGAGGTGGCCCGTGAGCGAGGCGCGAATGGCTATTTCCGCGGTCTCGAAGTCGCGGATTTCGCCGATCATTATTATGTCCGGGTCCTGGCGCAGGATGTGGCGCAGGCCGGTGCCGAAGGTGTACTCGATCTCCGGCTTGATCTGGCTCTGGTTGATTCCCGGGACCTCGTACTCGATCGGGTCCTCGATGGTTATCACGCGTTTGTCGATGGAGTTGATCGCGTGCAGGCAGGCGTAAAGGGTGGTGGATTTGCCCGAGCCCGTCGGGCCCGTCACGAGCAGGATTCCGTGTGGCTTGTGGATGAGCTTTCGGAACGCGCCCTCGTCCCGGCTGTTCATGCCGAGCGCTTCCAGGCCCAGGAGGCCGCTGCTGCGGGTCAGCAGGCGCAGGCTGATGCTCTCTCCGTAGACCGTGGGCAGCGTGCTGACCCGGATGTCAATGTCCTGCCCGTGGATGCCGAGGCTGATGCGGCCGTCCTGGGGCAGGCGCCTTTCGGCGATGTCCATGTTCGACATGACCTTGATCCGCGAAATTATGGCCGCCTGGAAGCGCTTGAGCTGCGGCGGCATGGAGGTCTGGTGCAGCACCCCGTCCACGCGGTAGCGGATGCGCAGCTCGTCTTCCATGGGCTCGAAATGGATGTCCGTGGCCCGGTCCTTGTACGCCTCCCACACCACCTGGTTCACGAACTTGACTATCGACGCTTCCTGGTCCATCTCGTTGATGTCGATCTTGCCGGAGGCCTCCGGCGCAACCTGGATGCGGTTGTCCTGGATGAGCTGTTCCACGGTGTCCGCGCCCACGCCGTAGAACTTGTTTGCGGCCTTTGCCAGCTCGGTCGAGCAGCTCAGCACCAGCCTGATTCGCATGCCCGCAACCAGGCGCAGCGCGTCGGTCATGCCCGGGTTGAAAGGGTCGTTGGTGGCCACCCGCAGGGCGCCGTTTTCGACGGATACCGGGATGACGTTGTACTGGAACACCACTTTCGCCGGCAGCCGGCTGATGACGTCGGCCGGAATGGCGACGTCCGCGAGCCTGACGAAGGGCACTTCGAGCACCCCGGCAAGGGCCTCGAGAAAGGGTTCCTCGGCGGCAAGCCCGGCGTCCACGACCCGCTGCGCGATCGGCGCGCCGCTGTCAGCGCCGGAGTCGAACAGCGTCTCCAGCTGCCCGTCCGAGAACAGCCCGGTCCGCTTGAGCAGCTCGGCCATCCGTGTGTTCATCTTGTTTGCCATGCCCGAACTCCGTGTGCCGCAAGGCTTTTTCCCATCCGCGTGTTACAATATAGACTCCCGGCAGGCGCCCGTCAATCCCGGCCGCGCCGGGATAAGCGATTGCGACAGGTAGTCGCGCGGGGCCATGCCGGCCGCTTTCTTGAATGCCTTTGACAGGTGATAAGCGTCGAAGAACCCCGTTTCCTCCGCCACGCGCTTGAGCGGCAGGCCCTTGAGCGCCAGCGTCTTGGCCAGCTCTATGCGCGCGCGCATGCGATAGGTCATCGGCGCCTCGCCGCTCTCCGCCCGAAACCTGTGGCATAGCGACGAAACGCTCATGTTCATCCGCCGCGCCGCCTCCTCCAGGCGGAGCGGGGCCCGCAGGTCGGCGCGGAGCGCGGAGCGCGCGCTTTCAAGGAATCCGCCCGCGCGCGCCTCCGGGCGCTCCGGCGCAACCCGGTAGACGCCGGGCCCCGCGGGCTCGCTGCGGACCAGCAGGTCGAAAATCTCAAAAAGCCTTGCCTGAGCCTTGAGAAATCCACCGTCCCCTTCCGCCCGCCCGATCTGAGCCGCCGCCTGGATCGCGCCGGCGATCCTCCGCTCCGGGTCCATGAACCGCGCGCAACCGCCGGAGCGCGGAAGCAGCCGGTGCAGCCCGGCCGCCTCCCCGCACGTGAACAGAACCCACGCCTCCCGGATCGGCAGGGGCGCGCCCCGCAGGTCTTCGCAGTAGGCCATGCCGGGCGGGTAAAGATGCGCCATGTTGGGCGGCCTCCGGACCCACTCCCCGGAACGCCCTGACCGGCTGCGGCCGTAGTCCGTCAGGTTGAAATCCAGAACCCAGTGCCCGTGCGAGCCGGCCTGTCCCAGCCAGCGCCGGCTACGGGCCATGACGATCGCGTTCACCAGCGCCGGCCTCAGCCCCGGCGGCGGATTCCAGACGAACCCGTACGACGAATTTTCAACGGCCGCTGTTTTCCGCATGATAGCTCCGCCTGTTTTCCGCGATATCCGCCATAATGCCACTCCGCCCCGGCCGTTTGCAAGAAATTACATGCATCAAGCAATCGCTTCCATTGTGAATCCGGCCCGGTTCAGTGACAATGGCCCAGTTTTCGAAACCGCGAAGTCTAAGTTTCCGGAGGATGCCGTAATGACAAAGGTGAAAAGGCCGGATCATATCAAGTTTGGCGTTGAGGAGCTCATGGAACTCGTGGGCCTGTTCAATATCTCCGCGGACGGCCGGAAGGCCATCCGCGGCGTTCTCGACCGGGAGCCGTCGGCGCCCAACGCCTTTCTTTTCCGCTACTACAACGAGCACAGCCGCGTGGTTGAACTCGAAAAGGCTTTTGCCGCGCACATGAAATGCCGCTACGCGCTCGGCGTCAACTCGGGCACCAGCGCCCTCATAGCCGCGATGGTAGCCGCCGGCGTGGGCCCCGGAACCGAGGTCATTGTCCCGGGCTACACCTTCTTTGCCAGCGCGTCCGCGGTCGTCGTCGCCAAGGGCATACCGGTCATAGTGGAGATAGACGAAAGCCTGACGCTCGACCCGGCCGCCGTCGAGCGCGCCATCACGCCGAGGACCAAGGCGATAGTAGTCGTCCACATGGCCGGCTACCCGGCCAGGATGGACGCGCTGCGCGAGATCGCCGACAGGCACAATGTCTATCTCATCGAGGACGTTGCCCAGGCCGCGGGCGGCACGTACAAGGGCAGGCGCCTGGGAACCTGGGGCCACCTCGGGTGCTTCAGCTTCGACGCGTACAAGGTCATGGCCACCGGCGAGGGCGGCATGATCACCACCGAAGACGAGTGGCTCTATACCCGCGCGCAGAGCTATCACGACACGGCCGCCTGCTGGCGGCCCGACCGCTACGGGCGCGAACGCAAGCCCGGGGAGCTGTTCTGCGGCGAGAACTACCGCATGAGCGAAATGTCGGGCGCAATCGGCCTTGCGCAGCTGCGCCGGCTCGACGGCATAAACAAGGGCACGCTCCGCGCCTATAACCAGTTCCGGAAGGAAACCGTCCTGCCGGCCGGCGTGCGCTGGGTCGAGCCGGCCGATCCCGAGGGCCTGTGCGGCTATGCGGCGGCCCTGATATTCGACAGCTTCGAGCTCGCGCGCAAGGCCATTACTGCCAACATCGGCGTTGGCGGCCTTGCCGGCGGCGGGGCCAGGGGCGCGCGCGACTGGCACGTCTACTGGTACTGGGAGCACGTGCTGGAGCAGAAAACCGCCACCCAGGAAGGCTGCCCGTTCAAGTGTCCGCATGTCAAAAAGGCTCCGGAATACTCGCCGGACATGTGCCCCCGCACCAAGGACATCATGATGCGCGTCGCGCTCGTCGGCCTTTCGCCCGCCGATACGCCCGAGTATGTCAGCCAGATGGCCGCGGAATTCACGGCAAATCTCGCGAAAGCAATTGCCTGATTGCCGCGGAAGAATTAACGTCACTATTCAGGTACCAGGGTTCAGGAAATCAAGAACGGTGGTAACAAACCAGGCAGTCAGAAGAGGGAAAAATCAGCCATGAAACTCGCGCCAAATCTCGAAATCTTCTTCAAGAACCTGCCAGTTGGACAGCGGCTGGAACGCATTGCCGGGCTCGGCTACGAAGCCGCCGATCTTTTCGGCTGGGCGGACAAGGACGTCAAGGCCGTCGGCCGCGTCTGCAGGAAGCGCAACCTCACCATATCAATGCTCGTCGCCACGGAGATACCCAAGGCTTTCAACGACCGCTCCCTGCACGACCAGCTCGTGAAGCAAGTTGAACAGGCGGCCGCGGCCGCGAACGAAATGTGCGCCTGCAACCTGGTCGTGCTGAGCGGCAACACCCTGCCGCGCGTCGAGGCCTCGGCCCAGAACCTCGCCATCATTGACGGCCTCAAGCGCGTCGCGCCCATAGCCGACAAGCACGGCGTGAACATAGTGATCGAGCTGCTGAACAGCGTATGCGACCACCCCGGCTACTACCTCGACAGCTCGGAGCGCATGGTCAGCATCGTGCGCGCCGTCGCGCACCCGCGCATAAAGGGCCTGTACGACATCTACCACGCGGGCATCATGCGCGGAAACATCATCGAGGACATCCGCGCGGGACTGGACGCCATCGGCCACTTCCACATCGCGGGCATTCCCGGGCGGCACGAGCCCATGGCGGGCGAGCAGAA
This sequence comes from Lentisphaerota bacterium, assembly GCA_012514555.1. Taxonomy (GTDB): domain Bacteria; phylum Verrucomicrobiota; class Kiritimatiellia; order JAAZAB01; family JAAZAB01; genus JAAZAB01. The sequence goes on along the minus strand of JAAZAB010000013.1, from coordinate 2,804 downwards.
TTACCCGTTCATCTGCCGCGCCATAGACCAGGCCGGCTACAAGGGCTACATCGGCCTCGAATACTGGCCCGTCAAGCCTGACGAGGAATCCCTGCGCGAAACGAGGGAATGGATCGAAGGCGCCTGATTGCGCCGCGTTCGGTTCAACCTGGAAAGAGCAATCGAATATCCAATATCCAATATCCAACAAGGAACTCCCAATATTCAACGGATTCCCTGGATATTGGATGGGGCATCTGTAGATGTCTTTCACCTATTCAGTGCAGCATCAGCAGAGCGGCCCCCTGGGAGCGCGGCCGTCCCGGCCGCCCCGGTAGTGTAGTCGCGCCGCTGTGCGGCGCGCTTTCGCTGATTATGCGGGTACGTAGCCCCGCGTTCTTCAAAGGGCATTCCGGGGGAGCTGGAGGGCGACGGGCCTCCGTCGCCGGATTTCGTGAAAGCGGGCAAAACGGCTCAGCCGGAGGCTTCGCTTCACCAGGCGCAGGACAGGCCTTCATCCTTCTTTCTTCGGCGGCCGGGGTCGTCCGCCCTTCATGTGAAACGCATCCGGGGCTCTTCTGTAGCGCGCCACGGCGTGGCGCGATAGGCCGGCGGCGACAGTCCCAGGAAAGGTGGCGAGGACGAGAAACGACAGGGGTGGGACAGGCAAACCAGCCTGCGCCTCTGCGGGAGAAATGCTTTCATCTTCGCCGAGCAAGGCCCCGCTACTCGTGCTCGTGTCCAAGTATCTTCGTTTCCACGAACACCTGCAGATTCTTGACCTCTCCCGTGTCCAGCCAGACTCCGTGCTCGGGGCAGGAGTCTATCCTGACCGGGCAGTGGTCGTGGTATTTTTCCCTGACCATGTTGTGATTGCACACCGGGCACAGGAAAAGGCTTTCATTGTCCTCATCCACGTCGTCATCGGCGTCCATTGCGTTCAGAACCGCGCTTGCCTCGCGCTTGCTGAAAGCGAATTCGACGTTGTTCACGATGGCGTCAAGCTGCTCTTTCTTCATCCAGTAGCCGTAGCAGCCGGGGCAGAGCCTTACCGATTCGCCTTCGTAATCCTGCTCCTGCAAAACCATTTCGCACCTTGGACACTGCAAGTTCATATCCCCATTCCTTTCTTATTGAGCGATCATTGCGGCTTTGAGCATTTCGCGTGTATCTTCTTGAGAAGGCCCAGGGTCTCCTCGACGAGCTCCTGCCCGCCTTGCGGGGAGACTATGTTGCAGTAGCGGCTCGCGCTGTACCCGCGGCCCTGGGCGCCGCGCTCGGTGGCGAGGTAGGTGCCGCCGTCATGCCCGGGGACCCCTGCAAGCTGGATGATGAAGGTCTGGGTGAACGGGCTGCGCGCCTGGATGCGGTGCATGAAATCCATGTAGAGCTCGAAGCGGTTCGAAGCGAACGCGATCTCCCCGACGGCGGCCGCGTGCAGCTCCATCGGGAGCTTCGGCTGGGCTTTCTGCTCCTCGAACCGGGCCAGGACGCGGCGGCATCGGTTGCGGCTGGCCACGAGGACAGAGTCGTGGTGGAGGCGCTCCTGCGGTGTGCCGTCCTTCTTGAACCCGGTCTTGAGCAGGTCCTCAAGCTGCTGCTTCTCGTAGTCCGCCTCCTCCCTGGTGACCAGGCGCCTGTCCAGATGAACGGTCTTGACCGCGTGCGCTATGGGCAGGGCCGTCCTGATGTCCTTCCTGGCCCACGCGAGGACTTCGTCGAACGCGCAGGCGATGCGCTCGCCGATGTCTTTCCGGGCGTTCAACTCGCTGAAAGGCTCCGGCCCGGCCCCGTACTTGAGCGCGAAGCGGCGCGCCTCGGCCTTCCTGTAGTGGAGGATGCGCGGGGAAAGGTCGCCGCCGGCCGCGCACTGCGGGAGGATGAATATGTTGCCGTGCTTTGCGCGGATGGCCTCCCTGACCTCGTTCCAGTACGAAGCCGAGAGCTTCGTTTCGTTCTCGGAATTCTGGGAGGGGCAGGGGACGTTCACGATGGCGCCCGTCAGCTTTTTCGCCGCATCAAACGTGAAGAAGAGGTTCACAAAGTGGTCAGCCCCGGCCTCGTAGTGGCTGAAGTTCGGGTCGTCCGTGTTCCCGTACATGCAGGCGTGCCCGTTCACGCCGTGCGTGGAGTTGATGACGGCCCCGGGGCGCTTTGACAGGTCGTCGAAGTAGACCACCCGCCTGCTGTGCGCCACGACCGCGTAGCCGTACCCGTAGGCGACCCCGCCCGGGGCGCGCCTTGCGTAGGCCTCGCAGATCGCCTCGGCCGCCTTTCCCGTGAAAAACTCGCAATATTCGTCGCCCGAGGCGATCTCGATCCCCTCGTGGGATATCTCGTCAGGCCCGGGCGTGCTGGAGCCCATCTTTGAGTTGGCGGGGGTGTCGCCGTAGACGCTCGGCCCCGTGTGCGTGTGAGTCGCGTTTATCACGATCTTTTCGACGGGTATGGCCGGATCCAGGCCCGCGACCTTTTCGCGTATCTTTTCCAGCATGCGTGAGCGGAAGACCCCCACGTCCGCGGAAAGGAATATCACGAGGTCCGAGCCGTTGTCGATGACGAGCGCGGTGACATAGATGGGGTCGAACACGCCCTGCGATATCCGGACGTGAAACTGCCCGATGATATGTATGGGCTTGTCCGTCGAAACGTCGCGCGATGCCCATCCGATCTTGAGTTCATTCATGAAGCGCTTCTCCTTATTCTTGCCTTGCTGCCTGCCGTTCGCCTTTCACCCCGGATTTTGCGTTGGAAAAATGAACAATGCTTATAATGGGTAAACCACCAGGTTTTTACAACTGCATTGCGTTTGAATTGCCATGAAC
>JAAZAB010000144.1 GCA_012514555.1 Lentisphaerota bacterium | reverse complement strand
ACCAGGATGCGCTCGGAGCCCAGGTTCCTCATGCCCGCGCCTACCAGCATGCGGCCGAACGCGCCCCTGGAAACGCAGACCAGGTCCACGACCCGGATGCCGTCCTTGCGGCAGAGCTCCAGGAAATCCCGCAGGGTCGCAAGATGGATGTTGGGCGTGTCATACCATTCGAACGGCAGCGCATCCGAAACCGGCATTCGCCCCCTGAACCCCAGGCGCAGCCGGTGAAAGATATTGCCGAAATTCGGGAACGACACCACGCCCTCGCGCGCCACCCGCAGCATTTCGCTTATCACGAACCGCGGCTTGCGCACAACCTGCAGCGTCTGGCTCAGGATCGCCGTGTCGTAGAACCCGTCGGGAATCTCGTGCAAGCCCTCGTCGATGTCGCACTGCACTATGTCCAGCCCGCGCTGGATGACGCCTATGGTATTGTCAAGGTCGATGTCCATCCCCAGGCCGCCGACCTGCCGCCTGGCCATGAGCAGGGACAGCAGTTCCCCGTCCCCGCAGCCCAGGTCCAGGACGCGGGCCCCGGCCGGGACCATGCGCTCAATGACCGCGAAGTCGCCGGCGTCCATCCTCCGCGCCGGACGGCGCCCGGCAGCCCGGGCCGGGGCCGCGCGGGGCGCGCCTGAAAGATCCGCGGGCGCCACCAGGAAAGCACGGACAACCTCCGAAAGGCGGTCTATTTCAACGAGGAACGCGTCGTGCCCGTACGGCGACTGCAGCATGCAGTACGAAACGCGCCGGCCCGCGCGAATGAGGGCGGCGGTTATCGCAAGCGACTGCTCCGGAGGAAAAAGCCAGTCGGAGCTAAGGGCGATCACGAGGAACTTCGTGCGCGCGCCCGCCGCCGGGAGAAAGGCGCTCTCGGCGCGCCGGCCGTTCTCCGCGAGGTCGTAGACATCCATGGCGCGGCTGATGTGGAGATAGGAGTTGGCATCGAACCGGCTGACGAACTTCTCACCCTGGTGTCCCAGGTAGCTTTCCACCTGGAAGGCGGTCGAAAACGGCGTGGTCGGCGCGATATCCTTCTTCTCCCGCCCGAACTTGGTTTTCATGAGCTCGGACGAAAGGTACGTGATGTGCCCGATCATGCGGGCCTGCGCCAGGCCGCGCGCCGGCCCTTTCAGCTTGCCGTAGTAGTCCCCGCCCTCCCAGGCGGGGTCCGACATTATCGCGTGCCTGCTGACAATGTCGAACGAAAGAGCCTGCGCCGACAGGCTCATCGCCGAGGCGATGCAAACCGCGCGATCCACCATTTCCGGGTATCGGATGCTCCACTCCAGCACCTGCATGCCGCCGAACGAACCCCCGATCACACCGGCCAGGCGCCTGACACCAAGCTGCTTGAGCAGCAGGTACTGCACCTTCACGATGTCGCCGATGGTTATCGCCGGGAAGGAGGATCCGTACGGGCGCCTGGTCCGGGGATCAATGGAGCCGGGGCCAGTCGTGCCCATGCAGCCGCCGAGGATGTTCGCGCATACGACGAAAAAGCGGTTTGTGTCGATTCCCTTGCCAGGGCCGATCATCGCGTCCCACCACCCCGGCTTCTCGTTCGGGGCGCCGTGAAACCCTGCCACGTGCGCGTCGCCCGTGAGCGCATGGCAGACGTAGACGACGTTGTCCGCCTCCGGCGACAGGGCGCCGTACGTCTCGTAGGCAGCGTGAAGCTCGGGCAGGACCCCGCCGCCTTCGAGCACCAGCCCTTCTGGCGGCAGGTCAATGCGAACCCGCCGCGTGCTGACCACGCCGACGCTGTTCTCCGGAATCCTGGCGTCGTCCGTCATCTATTTCCGCCCGAGAGGCGCCGCTTTGAGGCGGCCGATGCCCGGCAACCTGCCGACAAGGGGCCGGATGTAGTCAAGGAACGCGGGCGTGACATCGTTGCCGGACTCGGCCATGAAAGAGTCCGGAACATGCCTCGTTTCCCTGGCCACATTCCTGAGCGGCACGCACTCGTAGTATGCCCGGTACTTCTTTCCGGGCTTCCGGCGGATCGCCACCGAGCCGCTCTCGATCCCGGAAATAGCCAGCTTCACGGCCTCGGCCCCGACCGCCCTGGCCTCGCGCGCATCCACTTCCGAGACCATGCCCGGGAACGAGCGCTGCAGGTACCCGAAAGTGTCGGCGCGCACGCGGGTGATCGGGGTCCTTGCGCGGATTTCAGCGGCAAGCACATCGCCCAACGCACCCGTGCCGCTGAGTTGCTTGTTGCCGTGGGAGTCCACTTCCTTCGAGAACTTGCTCGCGATGGCTTCGCCTTTTTCGTCGGAAATGCCCTCCGAGACCGCTATCACGCAGCGCTTGTGCCGGGCATACACTTCCTGGACGTCGGCTATGAAGCGGTCAAAGGAAAAGGTCCGCTCCGGCAGGTAGATCAGGTGCGGCCCGTCATCCGGGTAGACCCTGGCCAGGGCCGAGGCCGCGGTCAGAAAGCCCGCGTTCCTGCCCATCACAACGTCAATCTTCACGCCGGGCAGCGCGCGGTTGTCAAGGTTGTCGCCCATGACGGCGCAGGCTACGAACCGGGCCGCGCTCGCAAACCCCGGAGTATGGTCGTTTTCCTTGAGATCGTTGTCTATGGTCTTGGGAATGTGGAAGCAGCGGAAGGCGTAGTCCGCCTTCTGCGCCTCTTCGTTAATGATGTGAGTCGCCTCGGCCGAGTCGTTGCCGCCGATGTAAAAGAAATAGCGCACATTGTTCTTGGCCAGGTTGGCGAATATCCTGCGGCAGTCGTCCGCGCTGGGTTTCTTGCGCGCGCTGCCCAGGGCCGACGAGGGCGTGGCCGCCACTTTTTCAAGGTTGGCCGGCGTCTCCTTGCGCATGTCCACGAAGTTCCCGTCAAGCACGCCCTGGATCGCGTGGAGCGAGCCGAAAACACCCTTTATCGCAGGGTGTTTCCGCGCCTCAATCACCGCCCCGACAAGGCTCTGGTTGATCACCATTGTCGGCCCGCCGCTCTGGGCAATCAGCATGTTGCCTTCAAGTTTCTCCGCCATGAACCGCATCTCCTTTCCCGCCGAATATTCCCGTTCATCCGGCCGCGCGCCGGCCGGAACAACTGTTGTTGCCAATGACGCCGCGTAATTCTATCAGGCCGCCCCCGGCATATCCAGCGCAATATTATCCCGATTAGCAGCTCATCCGCGGAGCAGTCAAAAACCGCTGTAAGGCTTTCCGGCGCGGCAGCGGCGGCCATGCAAAAAAAGCCCGGAAACAGGGTTGACACTCCAAAAATTGGCGTTATCTTGTTTTCGAATTCCATTTCGCTTCAGCGTTTTTTTCGACGCGAATGCGTTGGGGAGGTGATGCGGCAAATTACATGGGAGCGGGCCGGCCACCGCGGGAATATGACCGGCGCCGATCAGCGGCATTCAGCGATGCAACGACGCACGGCAACAGGCAACGCAGAGAAGGAGTTGAAGAATGAAGAAGTTTATGCTGGTTTTGGCAATGGCAGTATGCGCCTCCGTAGGGTTCGCCCAGGCGCTGGACCAGGATTCCATGGAACTTGGCCTCGGCGGGATAGTCGATTTCGAGGGTATTGACGGCTCGGTGGACTACACCTTCGATGTT
>JAAZAB010000143.1 GCA_012514555.1 Lentisphaerota bacterium | reverse complement strand
CTATGCGGCCGGGCTGCATGGTGCTGTCGGGGCAGAGAAACAGGGGTATGCGGCCCGCCTCGAGCTCGGCCAGCAGGTCGTCAATTGCCCAGTCCTCGAGGCGGATGTCCCACTGGCCGTAGAACAGATACAGCGCGCCCACGCCCTCGTCGCGCATCTGGCGCACGAACTTGGCGGGGGCGGGGAGCTCGCGGCTGTGGGTCATGAGCCCGGACCACGCCGGGTGCAGGCGCGGCTGGCCGCGGGTTCGTTCCAGGATGCGCCGGTTCCCGGCCATCGGGTTGGTGGACACGCTCAGGCTGTCAAGGACCAGCGCATCGTGGATGCCGAAGTGGTCCATCGCGGCGAGCAGTTCATCGGCCGTGGCCGGCTCGTCCGGACCGGTGTGCAGAGAGCGGCCGAGAACGCAGTGGGCGTCGAAATAGGTGACTTGCGGCATGATCGGACCCCTTTCAACCCGGCTTTTGCGTTTAAAAAATGAACGATACTTATTACGGGCAAACCATCAAGCTTTTACATGTGCATTGCGTTTGAATTGCCGTGCGCGAAAAAATGCGGGTGAGCTGTTGTAAAAGATGTTCATTTTTCAAACCACGAGGGATTGGCCATAGTGCGGCATCTGCTGTGTTGCAGCGGGTTTGGAGCATGTCAATACGCCTTCACCCGCTGCGCCTTGCATCTGCCGCACTCTGACCAATCGCAAAATCCGGGTTTATTTTTCCCGCTGGCGGGCGGCGGGCTTGAACCTGCAAAATCCGGCTTGAAATGTCGCGCGCGCGGCGGCTTGCGTTGGGGCGGGTTTCAGGTATGATTCAATTACATGCGAAAAGCGCAGGAGCCGAAGCGGGTCACTATCGTGGGCGGGAACGGGCTGATGGGCCGGTTCCTTGCCGGTCGGCTCAGGCATTTCGGGCACGAGGTCCGTCCTTTTGGCCGCAGGGATTGGGAGCGGGCGGACGTTTTTTTTGCGGATGCGGACCTTGCGATCGTCGGCGTTCCGATCGACAGGACGCGGGAGGTCATGGAGCGGCTGGCGCCGTTTCTCGGGGGGCGCGTGCCCCTGGCGGACATCACAAGCCTGAAGGCGCCCTACGTCAGGGCCATGCTGGAGCTGCACCCGGGGCCCGTGCTGGGCCTGCACCCCATGTTCGGGCCCGGGGTTAAGAGTTTCTTGTCGCAGCGCGTGATAGCGTGCGAAGGCAGGATGACGGATCGGTTCGCCTGGTTTCTCCGGCTGATCGAGGAGGATGGCGGCAAGGTGGTGTGGGCCACGCCGGAGGAGCACGACCGGATGATGACGATCGTGCAGGCGGTCCGGCATTTTGCGGCCATGGCGCTCGGCTTCTTCATGAGCCGGGAGAAGGTTGACCTGGGCAAATCGCTCGAGTTCGCCAGCCCGGTCTACAGGCTGGAGCTGGACATAGTCGGGCGGCTTTTTGCGCAGGATCCGGCGCTGTACGCGGACATCATGCTGGCCACGCCGGAGCGGCGCGAGGCCATAGGCGGCATGGCGCGGACCTGCGTGGAACTGGCCGAGATTGTCGCGCGCGGGGATCGTCCCGGGCTGATCGAGAAGTTCGAGAGCGCGCAGAGGTTTTTCGGAGCCGAGGCTGCGCGCTCGCTCGAGGAAAGCGGATACCTGATAGACGTTTTGAGCGAGCGTCTCGCAGGCCGGCCTTGCCCGGGCCATGCCCGGCGGGCAAAAGGGAAGGATGACCATGGCGACCCTGTTGAATGAGCTGGCCGCGCGCGGAATGATCGCGCAGGTGAGCGACCCGGGCCTTGAGCGGATGCTGGAGGAGGAGCGCTTCACCGTCTATGCCGGGTTTGACCCCACGGCCCGCAGCCTGCACCTCGGGCACATGTTGCCCATAATGGGGCTGGCCCATTTTCAGCGCGCCGGGCACCGCGTGATCGTGCTCGTCGGCGGCGCGACCGGCATGGTCGGCGATCCCAGCGGACGCTCGAGCGAGAGGAACCTCCTGAGCCCGGAGCAGGTGGCGGAAAACGTCGTGTGCGTCCGCGGGCAGCTGTCCCGCTTTCTCGCGTTCGACGGGGCCAATCCGGCGATCCTGGCGGACAACCGCGACTGGATCGCCGGGATGTCGTTCATAGACTGGCTGCGGGACGTGGGCAGGCATTTCAAGGTCAGCCAGATGCTGGCCAAGGAGTCGGTCCGCAAGCGCATGGAGAGCGAGGAGGGCATCAGCTACACCGAGTTCAGCTACATGACCATGCAGGCGTACGATTTCCTGCACCTGTTCGAGTCGCACGGCTGCCGGCTGCAGGCGGGCGGGAGCGACCAGTGGGGCAATATCACCGCCGGCATAGACCTGGTCCGCAAGGTGCGCGGCGAAGCGGCGTACGGGCTGACGTTTCCGCTCATCACGACGGCGGCCGGGGAAAAGTTCGGCAAGTCGGCCGGGAACGCGGTGTGGCTGGACCCCGAGCTGACGTCGCCCTACCAGCTCTACCAGTACTGGGTCCGGACGGATGACAGGGACGCGGGCAAGTATCTGAAATACTTCACGTTCATGCCGCTGCCCGAGATCGAGGCGCTGTGCGCCGAACATGCGAAGGCGCCGGAAAAAAGGGAGGCCCAGAAGCGGCTTGCCGCGGAGTTCACGCGCCTGGTGCACGGCGAACAGGGCCTTGCGCGCGCGCGCAGGGCCACGGACGTGCTGTTCGGCGCCGAGATCGAGGGCTGGACGGACGCCGAGCTGCTCGACATTTTCAACGACGTCCCGTCCGCGCGCGCGCCGGGCGCCGCGCTGGGTCAGGGGGCGCTGCTCGTGGACGTGCTGGCCGCGGCCGGCGTGTTCGCTTCAAAGGGCGCGGCGCGGCGCCTCATACAGGGCAAGGGGCTGTACCTTAACAACCGGAGGGTCGACTCGGCGGACGCGAGGCTGACGCCGGAGAGCCTGGCGTCGGAGAGCATTGCCGTGATCCGGAAAGGCCGCAAGGGCTACCACGTGGTCCGATTCGAGTAGCGGAAAAAAGCGCGGGGTGAATCATGCCGGGAAAAAGCGGAGCCAGGTGCGTGGGGATACTGACCTCGGGCGGGGACTGCCCGGGGCTTAACGCGGCGATCCGGAGCGTGGCCAAGGCCGCGCTCAACAGGTACGGGATGAAGGTGATCGGCATCATGGACGGCTTCCGCGGGCTTGTCGAGAACCGGACCGTGCTGCTTGACGACAGGGCCGTGAGCGGAATCCTGAACCTCGGCGGCACCTTCCTTGGCACGTCCCGGGACAAGCCCCAGAAAATGCTCATGGGCGGCAGGAAGCTGGACATGACCGAGACGGCGGTTCAGAACCTGCGGAAGCTCCAGATAGACTGCCTCGTGTGCCTGGGCGGCGGCGGCACCCAGAAGAACGCGCTGCACCTTCACAAGGAGGGCGGGGTCAACGTGCTGACGCTGCCGAAAACCATTGACAACGACGTTGCCGGCACGGACACCAGCTTCGGGTTCGACACCGCCATGGGCATTGGCGCCGAGGCGATCGACCGCCTCCACACGACGGCCACGAGCCACCACAGGATCATCGTGTGCGAGGTCATGGGCCACAATGCCGGGTGGCTGGCCCTGGGCGCCGGCATTGCGGGCGGCGCGGACGCGATCCTGATCCCGGAAATCCCGTACGACCCGGCAGTCGTGGCCGAGCATCTGCTGGACCGCCGGCGCAGCGGCAAGCGCTTCTCGATCATCGCGGTGGCCGAGGGCGCGGTTTCCAGGGCCGGGGCGAAGGCGCGCGCGAAGGAAAACGATTCCAGGAAAGGGCGCAAAAAGGACAGGAACGGCGACGAGGAGCAGGACGGCGTGAGCCCGGTGCGCGAGCCAATGGCCAGCCGGCTCGCGCGCGAGCTGCAGCAGCTTACCGGCACCGAGGCGCGCGTCACCAGCCTTGGCCACGTCCAGCGCGGGGGAAGCCCGTCCTCCGCGGACCGGCTTCTGTGCACCCTGCTCGGGACCCGGGCGGCCGAGCTGCTCGCCGCGGGAACCTATAACGTGATGGTCGCCGCAAGGGGCGGCAGGGCCGTGCCGGTCGCGCTTGAAAAGATCGCCGGCCTGCGCAAGGTTGTTCCGCCGGACCACGACTGGATCAAGTCCGCCCGCATGGTTGACACTTGCATGGGCGACCGCGCCTGAACCCGGAGAGCGTACGCCCGGCGTGATTCAGGCAGCCGGGCTTATATGTTTCACCCGACGGCACGGCCTTGCGCAAGCCCGCGCATCAGCTTGAAGGCGGCCGGCAAATCCTTTTCGGGCGCCGGGATGTGTCCTTCAATCGAAATCCGGCCGCGGTATCCGCCCCGCGCGAGCGCGCCGAAGAACGGGGCAAAGTCGCAGGGCTCTGCGCCGGGCGCGAGGCGGTTCGGAACCGTGGCGATGTGCGCGTGCCTGAGAATGCCGCCGTTGGCTGCAACGTCCTCGCAGGAGTCGCCGTCAATCATCAGGTGAAAGGAGTCCGTCAGCAGACCCAGCCCCGGGTGCGCCACCTCGCGCACCAGGGCGGCGCACTCGGCGACAGTGGTCAGCACATTGCACTCCCGCCGGTTCAGCGGCTCCAGGGCCACCGTCACGCCGCGGCGCAGTGCGAGGGGCGCAATCATCGCGCAGAAGTCCGCGAGCTGGCCGTGCGCGGCCTCCGAGTCGAACCCGTCCGGAATGCGCCGGGCCGAGCCAGACCCGAAAACAATGACCTCCACGCCGGCCTGTTCGGCGCGCTCGAACGCGGTTTCCGCGTATTTCCTGAGCGCGGACGCGTCAACCGCCGGCCCCGTGATCTTCAGGTCGCCCGGAATGAAGCAGTTGAGCACGGGATACGGCAGCTGCGCGGCTCGAGCCTCTTCAAGCGCCGCCAGGAAGGCATGCCGCGGCTCCCGCGGCCTGAGCAGCGCGTCGACTGACCACTCGGCAAAATCAAAGGACGCCTTTGCGGCCGCCCCGGTCATGGAAGGTTCGCAGCAAACTCCGTATTGCACGGCTTGTCTCCTCTTGTTCGACTTTCAATGCCGGCGCCCGAAACGGGGCCGCAACATCCCGCATCCTGTGATATGAAGGCCCGCGTTTCAAGTTTCTTATTCGTTCGTAAAAGGAGATAGGATTTTAAAGAGAATATCCAATATTCAACATCAATGTCCAATGTTCAAGTTCGAGGACGAGGGACGAGGACGAGGACGAAAGAGGGGATAGGGGAGAGGGGAGAGGGAATGGGAGAGAGGGAAATCGCTATCGAAATCGGGATCGGGTTCAGGGTTCAGGACTTGGAGAGCCCTTGGGACAGACAAACGGTCTGCGGCCCCGGGGGGCTTGAGTCCCTTGTGTCCCTGAAGTCCCTAAGGACAGACAAATCAGGGACTGGTCTGATAAGCCGGTTCATGGTCATGAAACACAGGAATAACTGTTACCTATGTCCTGACTTGACCTCTTCCAACTCAAAACTTAAAACCTCTTCCAATATCGGAGTTCATCCTTGTCTTTCGTTGCGCATCCGGCTAGAAAACAAGGGAGGTGACCATGCGCGGCGGCAGCCGGATGTTGTTTGCCGCCCGGAAAGGACAGCCCATGAGCCGAAAGATCGCACTGGACCAGGTTTTCCTCCGCCCTTCTCCGCGCTTCGCCCACACGGATTACAGCCTTGGCTATCACACGGAATACATCCGGAAGAAGACGGGCCTTGATCCCGCAACCGCGGAGGCGCAGCAAAAGTTCAACGATGAAGTCTGGGCCATGGATTTCAACTGGGGCGTTGACGACGGCCTTCACGGCGACTGGGGCCGGAGGGGGCGCGCCTCGGACATGGGCCATGCCGAGTACGCGGCCGGCGGCAGCGACATGCGCAAGCCCGCAGCTTGTCCCTTCAAGACCGCCGCGGAGGTCTGGGGCTTCGACGCGATCAGGGAGTATGGTCTGCCTGACCGCAAGGAGCAGGTGGATGCGTACGAAAAGTACGCGCGCGACACCCTGAGCGGATGCCCCGGGCAGCTTACCACGGGCGGCTACTACAAGACCATCGTCTCGGGCGCGATCGAGGCGTTCGGCTGGGAAATGTTCCTGCTTGCCCTGAGCGAGCCGTCCAAAATGGAGCCGGTGCTCGACGGCATTTACCGGTTCACACGGTTTCACATGGACTGCTGGGCCGCCACCAGCATCGAGGTCATCATGCAGCATGACGACTTTGTCTGGACCGAGGGCGCGTTCATGAACCCGGAAATTTACAGGAAGGTGATCATTCCGCGCTATGCCGAGCTCTGGAAGCCCCTGCGCAAGGCCGGAAAGAAAATCATCTTCTGCTCGGACGGCAATTTCATGGAATTTGCCGGCGACATCCTCGATGCGGGCGCGGACGGCCTGTGCTTCGAGCCGTGCAACGATTTCCAGTTCATGGCCGAGCGGTATGGCGATTCCGCGGTCCTGGTCGGGAGCTGCACGGATTGCCGGGACATGGCTTTTTCGACCTGGGACGTTGTTCGCTCAAGCATTGACCGGACGCTTGAAATCGCGCGCAAACGCTGCAGGGGCCTGATCTACGCCGTCGGGAATCACATCCCCGTGAACGTGCCGGACGGCATGAAGGATTTGTACATCGGGCACCTGAAGGCGAACTGGAAACGGTGACAAGCGCACGGGGCCGAGGCTTCCCGGCGGCCCAGCCGCGCATCATCATTGGCAATTGCCCCAAATTCGCAACGGGCGCTTCTCAAGGCGGATTCGCCGCTTGGTCCCCGGGCCGGCCGGTGAGCCGGAGCAGCTCCGGGAACGGTCTGATGACCCGGCCTTCCGGCGAAACGCAGGCGTGCACGGTGCGGCCCGACGCCAGCAGGACATTGCCCCTGAGCAGCTCGTATTCTATGCGGACTCGCGCGCCCCTTATTTCCGTGCACCGCGTGCGT
>JAAZAB010000142.1 GCA_012514555.1 Lentisphaerota bacterium | reverse complement strand
GAGCGGAGCGGAAGAAAAGGGAATCAGGCTGGCCAGGCCCGGCAGGTTCCGGTCTGTCACGGGCCAGGGCGTCACCGGCGAAGTTGACGGGCATGCGGTGGCGGCGGGCAGCGCCAGGCTGCTGGAAAGCCTGGGCATCGAAGCGGTCGGCTTGACGCGGCAGGCCGGCAGGCAGAGCGCCGAAGGCAGGACCGTGATGCTGATTGCCGTCAACGGCAGGGCGGCCGGCTTGGTGGCCGTCGCCGACCCCGTAAAGGGTTCGGCGGCCGAAGCCGTTCGCGACCTGCACGCCGGGGGAATCAGGATTGTCATGCTTACCGGCGACAGCCGCGCGGCCGCGGAAGCGGTCGCCGGCAAGCTGGGAATTGACGAGGCGCATTACGGGGTGCTGCCTGAACAGAAAGCCGGGCTGGTCAAGCGCCTTCAAGCGGAAGGCCGCATTGTTGCCATGGCCGGCGACGGCATAAACGATGCCCCTGCGCTGGCCCAGGCTCATGTCGGCATCGCCATGGGCACCGGCGCGGATGCGGCGATGGAAAGCGCGGGGATCACCCTGGTCAAGGGCGACCTGCGGGGCATGGTCAGGGCCTGGCGGCTAAGCCGGGCCACGATGCGCAATATCAGGCAGAACTTGTTCTTTGCCTTTGTCTACAACGCGCTGGGCGTTCCGATCGCCGCGGGCGCGCTGTATCCGTTCTTCGGGATTCTTTTGTCCCCGATAATAGCCGCTGCGGCAATGAGCTTCAGCTCAGTCTCCGTGATCGGCAACTCGCTCAGGCTCGGGCGGGCGCGGCTGTGAAACCTCAAAACTGCAGGGCGCCGGGCATGCGTTATTCCGCGGATGCCGGCTTTTGCGGCCCGGCCTTCAGAAAAGACTTCAGGTCCACCCTCGACGTCAGGTCCACGCTGACCGGCGTGACGGAAACCAGGCCGCCGCGTACGGCAAGTATGTCGGAGTCCGGCTCGAGCTTCGCCGCATCGTACCCGTAATGGCATACGGCATCCCCAAGCCTGCTGTCCGGCGCGGGATTATCCAGCCGGTTCCCGAAATACGGCTGCCGCGACAGGCGCGTCACACTCCACGGCGTTTCGGCCGTTGCGGAAGCCGGCACGTTGACGTTCAAAATGTCCACGTCGGCCGGCATGGCGGCTTCCAGCATGAGCGCGGCGAACTTGCGGCAGAAATGGCGGGCAACGTCCCATTCGAGCTCGGCGTGCCTGCGGTGATTCCCGATGTCGGTCTGCAGGGAAACCGTCAGGCCCCTGGCTCCCAGAGTGGCGGCCTGGAGGGCCGCGCCGATGGTGCCCGATATCGTGGAGTTCGTGCCCAGGTTCTCCCCGTAATTGATCCCGGACACGACCAGGTCCGGCTTCCTCGCCCTGAACAGGACGTCAAAGGCGTGCAGGACGGCGCGGGCCGGGGTGCAGTCGCAGCGATAGGCGTCAACCCTGGTCCCGTTCGCGCGGAATTCCGAAGGCTGCAGATAGGCATCCTTGTCCCCGCTGAGGCTGCGGCCCATCGAGGTCTGCTGGCGCGACGGCGCTACAACAATCACGCGCCCCAGCGGAAGAACCGCCTCAACCGCAGCCCGCAGGCCGGGCGACTTGATTCCGTCATCGTTGGTTACAAGTATGTCCATCTTGAGGCCTCGTGCCTTGCGAAGCGTCAGGCCAGGTCCAGGGCAATCACCGTGTCAATCGGGTCGTAGCAGGACTTCGGCCCGACGGTCACAAAGCAGTCCCGGGTGTTTTCGCCGGCCATCCAGGGCCGGGAAAGGCTCAGCTCCGATCCGTCGGCGAGCAGCCTGGCCCTGCGCACCTTGTTCCCAAGTCCGGGAAGGGCCACGGGACCGACGGGCGGATTGATGATGTGCGCGTAGAGCGTGTTGCCTTTCCGGGTGTAATATCCCCATTCGGGCTTGGGCAGGCCGGCCTTGCCGCAGCCGTATATGCCGGCGCTGTTGGCGCGCATCCATTTGCCGACCTCTTCCAGGCGCTCAACGGACGCGGCAGGGATTTCGCCGCGCGCGGTCGGCCCCACGTTTATGAGCAGGTTCCCGTTCTTGGACACGCACTCCACAAGCATGCGCACTATCTGCCCAGCCGATTTCCAGTTGTGGTCCGTCCGGGAATAGCCCCAGTTGTCGTTCATCGTGATGCAGGCTTCCCACGGCACGGGCTCGCCGGCCCGGTCCACCACGCCTTCGGCGGGAATGATCTGCTCGGGCGAGGCAAAATCGCCCAGCCCGGCGCCGCTTTCCGAGTCCACGTGCCCGGCGGTGAGCCGGTTGTCTATGATCATGTGCGGCTGGAGAGAGCGGATCATCCTGACCAGTTCCGCCGCGCGCCAGGTTTCGCCTTCCATCTTTCCGTAGCTGAAGTCGAACCACATGATGTCAATGCGCCCGTAGTTGGACAGCAGTTCCCGGACCTGCCCGTGCATGTACTCAAGGTACAGGTCGAAATTCCGGGGCTCGGCCTTGACGGCCTCGCTGTTGCGCATCGGGTGCAGGCTGTCGCCCGCAACCGGGTAGTGGGGGTGATGCCAGTCGATCAGGGAATAGTACAGGCCGACCTTCAATCCCTCCGCGCGCATGGCCTCCGCGTATTCGCGGACAAGGTCCCGGCCGGCCGGGGTGTTGGTGGCCTTGTAGTCGGTCAGGGCGCTGTCAAAAAGGCAGAACCCGTCATGGTGCTTCGCCGTGAGCACTGCGTATTTCTGGCCGGCTGCGCGGGCCAGGGCAGCCCAGCGCCTGGGGTCGTAATGGTCTGGGTTGAACTCGTTGAAATACGGCTGGTAGGCCTCGTTTGATATGCTTTCCGCGTTCCGGACCCACTCGCCGCGGGCCGGGATGGAATAGAGCCCCAGTGGATGAACATTCCGAAACGGGCGTTGACGAACCAGTCCGTGCGCTTGCCTCCATCCTTTTTTCCCTGTTCCATGCTGCTCCTTTCAATGGGCTGCTTTTCCTGCTTGAAAAAAAATATCATGCCAGTTCCGCCGGCGCATGTCTGTAAAAAAGTAACTGCTCAGGCAGCCGCCCCAAGGCGGGTGGCTACCCGAGCAGGGTTGGGGCTCATGGACAAGGCGAGCGTGTGGACGAAGATCACGAGGTGTTGATCGTGGGCACGAGGGGATATTCTCGGCTCAGGCGCGTTCGGTTCCAGCCGGGATGCGTCGCCATCAGGCCGCGAATCATCCCGATGTCCGCCTCGTCCAACTTCCGCCCCTGCATGACCATGATGCTTGCCATGCCCGAAGAATACCACAAGGGCGACGGGTGAGTTCAGCCCCAAACACGAACTATTTTTCTGTTGCTCTCGGGGGGGATAGACTACCCTTCACTCGGTTGGGATAGAGTGTTTCAAAATCACTCTCAGGTAGCCGCCCGCCTTGGGGCGGCTACCTGAGCAGTTATGTGTTTGGCATATATTCGGCTTGCCGTGCTGATATCTGGACGGGAAACGCCTTGCCGCCGGACCCGGGCATGAGACTGTTCCTCACAACGTCAAATCTGTACAAGTCCGCCGCCCTGGCAGGGCTGGGCACGCTCATGTCCGCAGGCCGGATCGTCCATGGCGGAATGCCCCCGGTGTTGTGCATCTCTTCCATGTTCCTGATGCTGATGTTCATTGCCGGCGCCGTGAATGCCTGGGGCCAATGCGCCGGCATGCCGGGGATCGTCACCGCGCGCCGGACATTTCTGCTCGGGCTCCTCATTGTCTGCATTCTCGTTTTTCTGATTCTGCCCATCCAGGTCTTTTGGCTCGATCCGGCCCTGAAATCTGCCATGCTGAAGGCCGGCCGGCCGGGCTTGACGGCGCTTGCCTATCCGGAGACTTTTGCCTGGCGCGTGTCGCTTCTTCTTTGGTCCGCCGGCTTTCAAACGCTGTTCATGGCGGCGGCGCCCATGGCCCTGGCTGCGCGCATCACCGGACGCTGGCCGGTTGCCCTGGTCTTTTGCGCCGTCCTGCGCGCCCTGGTCGGACGCCTTCAAGTCGCCGAATACGGTTTGGCTGAGCATGCGCTCCCGTTCACTGCCGCGGCGGTTTTCCCCGCGGCCATTGCCTGCTGGCTCTTCGCCCGCTCCGGGCTTGCGCCGGCCATGATCTTCGGGGCAGGCATGAGCCTGCACGTGTTTTTCGCGGGCCCCGGCGCGGGCGCGCCGGCGGGGCAGCCATGAACCCGGATGTTGCGATTGGTCAGAGTGCGGCAGATGCAAGGCGCAGCGGGTGAAGGCGTATTGACATACTCCGAACCCGCTGCAACACAGCAGATGCCGCACTATGGCCAATCCCTCGTGGTTTGAAAAATGAACTTCTTTT
>JAAZAB010000141.1 GCA_012514555.1 Lentisphaerota bacterium | reverse complement strand
GCGGATTTACTGTTCGCCGTCCTGGCGTTCGGCCTGCTCGCAGCCGTTCCCGGCTTCGCCGCCGGACCGGCGCCCACGAACTGGGCGCCACCGGCCATTACCCTTCCGGACAAGCCGTCCCATCCCCTGATTGCCGTAACGTCGAACGAGCTTGCGCGCCTGCGCGCAGCCTGGAAAAGCTCGGGCCCGGAACGCGAAGTCCTGGCCGAGCTTGTCCGGCGCGGCGACGCCGCGGAATCAAGGCCGCTCGATTTTCCGCCGCGCGGCGGCCAGCACAATCAGTGGTATCAGTGCGGCAAGTGCCAGGTTGCGCTGGGGCGCATCTCCGAGGGCAAGCACCGGTGCCCGATATGCAAAAAGATCTATTCCGGGGACATTTACGAAGAGGCGCTCTACAAGCGCCGCCACGGAAGCATCCTCGCCGGAATGATCGACGCCGCGTGGGCTTATGCCATCACAAGCGACGAAAAATACGCCCGGCACGCGGCGCGCGCGCTCACGGGCTATGCCGAACGCTATCTCGAATACCCGTTTCATGCCAATACCCGCTGGAACGTGCCATGGGCCTGGGTGACGGGCGGACGGCTCTACGAGCAGACTGTCAGCGAAGCGTCCGCGCTCGCCCTGCAGATCGCGCCGGCCTATGACCTCGTGTTCAACTCCCCCGCCCTGGCGCCCGCCGACCACAATGCGATCCGCTCGCGCCTGATCCTGCCCATGCTGGAAAACATCGACAAGTGCAAGGCCGGCCGGAACAACTGGCAGTCCTGGCACAACGCGGCCATGTTCGCCGGCGGCGCCGTGATTCACGATCCTGCGTGGATGCGCAAGGCCGTGTTAGGAGGCATGCCGGAAAGCCGGTTCATGCGGCTTTTGAGCGAAGCGGTTCACGACGAGCACATCCCGGGCGGCGAGGGCCGGCACGGCTTTCTGTGGCAGCTCAAAGTGTCAGCCACCGGCGACGGCATGTGGTACGAGATGAGCTGGGGCTATCACTTCTACGCCCTGCGCGCGCTCACGGCGCTCGCCGAGGCGGCCCGGCGCGCCGGGCTCGACCTGTGGCGGGCGCCCGGCCTGGAAAGCCTGTTCACCATGCCCGTCGAGTGCATCATGCCCGACGGCGCCATGCCGCGCTTCGGCGACGATGTCCGGACCGTCATCTCGGATTCGGACCTTTACGAGCCGGCCTACGCGGCCTATCGCAACCCCATCCTGCTCAATGCGCTTCCTGGCTCGCCCACTTTCCAGTCAATAGTCCATGGCCGTGCGCCGGCGCCGGCGCCGAAAGGCGCGCAGCCCGCCAGCCGGCTCTTCGAAGACACCGGGCTGGCAATCCTGCGCGCAGGCGGGGACGCCGGGCTGGCGGCCGCCATCATATTCGGCGATTACGGCGGGAGCCATGGGCACCTGGACAAGCTGGGTTTCGTGTTTTTCGGGTTCGGCGAGGAGCTGGCGGTGGACCCGGGCCGCGCCCGATCCCAGGCTTACCGCCAGTCCATTCATCGCAACTGGTACAAGGCCACGCTCTCGCACAATGCCGTGGTCGTGGACGGCAAATCCCAGGCCCCGGCCTCCGGCCGTATCATCGCATTCACCAACACCCCGCGGTTCGCCGCCATCTCCGCCGAGTGCGGCGAGGCCTGGCCGGGCGTGACCCAGCGCAGGACCATGGTTCTCACCGCTCAATACCTGCTGGTGCTCGACGAGTTGGCAGCCAAAAGACCGCGCCGCTTCGACTGGCTCTATCACAACCGCGGCACGAATCTCCTCGTATCAGGCTCGAACCTCGAGCCCTGCCCGGCAACCGGGCTGGACGGGGGCGAATACCTCGGCAATCCGCGCGCATTCCAAACCGACGCGCCCATTCTTGCCGTGTTCAATGGCGCCCGCGCCGACACGCACCTGGCCCTGGCCGCAATGCCCGGCGCCCGCGTCCTCGCCGCCGACGGCCCGCTTGGCAGCGTGACCGAGCGCGTTCCGCTCCTTGCCGTGACCGGCACCGGGAAGAACGTCCGCTTTCTCGCCGCAATCATGCCTGTCAGGGCCGGCGCGCCAGGGCCGATCCAAAACCTTCAGCTCCTTGAAACGGCCGGGTGCCCGGCGGCGCGCATCTCGCTCGCCGACCGCGAAGAGACGGTCCGGCTCGACGCGGAGGCCGGGATCGAAATCTCGATTTCCCGCCAGGTCCGGCGATAAACCAGGATAACGGCGCCGGGCTTACGGCTTCCTCGACGCAGTCCGGAGGCCCGGCTGATAGCAGACAATTCCGCATTGACTTCCCCGGCCCGGAAGTCCAGCATACCCCGAACCGCGCAATCGGGCGCAATACTGTTTTCCGCCTGAAATTCGCGCTCACAGTATAAGGGTCATTCCAATGAAGCATTGTTTTCTCACAACCCCGGCCATGCTGCTCGCTATTGCCCTTGCGTTCGCGCCCGCGATCATCCGCGCCGAAGAACCGGCAAAGGCCAAGCCCGAGGCGGAAAAGGACGTGAAAGCAGCGCCGGCCAAGCCCGAGGCGGAAAAGAAAGCTGAAGCCGCTCCGGCTGCCAAGGCGCCTGTAACGCTGAAAACGGCCCCGGCCCCGGCCGGGAAGCCGACGGATCCCAAGGCTGTCCTGGCAAAAGTGGACGGCCAGGACATAACGCTCGGCGACGTGGACAAGGAGTTCGACCAGCTCAAGACCATGCTCAAGAGCCAGGGAATGCAGACCGAACAGATGTCGAAGATGTACGATGCCCTGCAGCCCCAGATTCTCGACGAGCTCATTACCCGCGAGCTCGTCAACGGCGAATGCAAGAGGCAGAAAATAGCGGTCGCCGACGCCGACGTAAAAAGCCTGATGGACATGTTCGTGGCAACCCTGCCGAAGGGAATGTCCATGGACGATTTCTTCAAGAAGAGCGGGCTGACGATGGACATCCTGAACAAGGAATTCAGGGAGCAGGCGAAGCTGCAGAAGCTCCTCAATGTCGCCGACCCGTCCGAAGAGGCCATGAAGTCCTTTTACGACGAGAACAAGGAAAGCTTCTTCCACACCCCCGAAAGCGTCCAGGCGAGCCACATTCTCGTAAAGGTTGAAGAGAACGACAGCGCCCAGGCCAAGGCGGACAAGCAGGCGATGGCGGATGTCATTCGCGAACAGCTCATTGAAGGAGCGGACTTTGAAATCCTGGCCGAGGATTTTTCAGACTGCCCCTCGGGCCAGCGCGGAGGGGATCTTGGTGCCTTCAAGCGCGGCTCAATGGTCAAGCCCTTTGAAGATGCGGCCTTCACGCAGGAAATAGGCGAGATTGGACCAGTCGTGAAAACCGATTTCGGCTATCATGTGATAGTGGTCAAGGACAAGGTCGCGGAGAAATCCGTCCCCTATGCCGAGGCCAAGTCCCGCATTCCGCAGATGATGAAGGCCAAACAGGTGATGGAGAAAATGCCCGGCTACGTCTCCGGCCTGAAGGAAAAAGCGAAAATAGAATACCTCAACGGCGCGGAGCCGCCCAAGCCCATGAACCCCTTCATG
>JAAZAB010000140.1 GCA_012514555.1 Lentisphaerota bacterium | reverse complement strand
CTTCCATGATCAAACAGGCCAAGGCGATCGCGGCCGGCGCGACCGGCGCATGGGCGCAGGCGCGGGCCATAGGCAAATGGGTCCATGAGAATGTGCGCAAGCAGCCCGCGGCGAGCCTGCCTTCCGCCCTGGACGTGCTTACCTTTCGCTCGGGCGACTGCAATGAGCACACCTACCTGTTTGTCGGCCTGGCCAGGGCCGCCGGGATTCCCGCCCGAATTCATGTGGGACTGGCTTACAATGAGGGCATGTTCTATTACCATGCCTGGCCCGCCGTGCATGTCGGCGAGTGGGTGGAAATGGACCCCACGTTTGGCCAGGACTGCGCTGATGCAACCCACATCACGCTGTTGACAGGCGAGCTGGCCAGCCAGATGCAGCTGGGCCGGCTGTTGGGACGCCTTAAAATCACGGTGCTGGAGGAGCGCTGAAGAATGATTGAAATAGAACATCTTTCAAAGCGGTTCGGCGATCTGGCGGCGGTTGACGACCTCTCCCTTTCCATACCCGCGGGCCAGCTGTTCTGTTTCCTGGGCCCGAATGGCGCCGGAAAGACCACCACGATCAAGCTGATGTGCGGCCTGCTCAAGCCTTCGTCCGGGTCCATCAGGATCGCGGGCCTCTCCATCTTCGAGGACCTCGTTGAGCTTCGCAGGATAACGGGCTACATCCCCGACACCCCGTTCCTTTACGAGCGCCTGACGGTGACTGAGTTTTACCTGTTCACCGGCGATCTCTACGGCCTGCCGCGCGCGGCGGTCGAGGCGGGAATGGACGAGGCATTCGCGCAGTTCGGCCTTGCCGACCATCGCGCCGCGCTCATTCGCGACCTGTCCCACGGCTACCGCCAGCGCATGATCTATGCCGCCACCTTGCTGCATGAGCCCCGCGTGCTCTTCATTGACGAGCCCTTTGTGGGACTCGATCCCCACAGCATCCGCCTCATTCATGACTTGCTCCGGCGGAAGGTGAGCGAAGGCGTGACCATTTTCCTGACAACCCATATACTGGCGTTCGCGGAACGCCTTGCCGACCGCATCGGAATCATCTCCGGCGGCCGCCTCGTGGCCCTCGGGACTCTGGACGAGTTGCGCATGCAGAGCTCGGTGCAAGGACGCCTGGAGGATGTGTTTCTGTCCCTGACCCGCGAGGGCTGATGAGCCGGGGTTGTGTCAATTGAAACGCCGCCGTTTAATCGAGTTGCACGATTCTCCAATCTGTCCCGGCAGCCTGCGCGCCGCGTTCCAGGAATTCCTCGCGTTTTTTGCCCACGCAACCGGGGTGTTCGACCCGGCCGCACCCGTGCTGTCCTCGGTGCTGCGCGGGACCGGCGCGCGGACGATAGTCGATCTGTGTTCCGGCGCCGGAGGGCCGTGGCCGGCGCTTGCCGGAAAACTCGCGGTGCCAGGCCACGTCCGGGTCCTGCTCACCGACATGCGCCCGCCGCGCCCGGCCGGCGCCCGGGCCGGATGCCGCGGGTCCGCCGAAAGCGCCGCGCCCGATTGCTCCTATAACCATGAGCCGGTGGACGCGCTGGCGCTGCCGGCGGACATCAGTGGCGCCTTCACTCTCTTTTCATCTTTCCACCATTTCGATAAGGATGCGGCTGCGCGACTACTGGACGGCGCGGTGCGCAAAGGGGCGGGAATCTGCGTTTTCGAGGCCACATCGCGGAATCCGGCAACAGCGCTCCTGCTTTTGTTCCTGGCGCCGTTTGCCGTCCTGGCCATGACGCCATGGGTTAAGCCTTTTCGCTGGTCGCGCCTGTTCTGGACCTACTGCGTTCCGGCCGTCCCGCTCATGATGGGATTTGACGGCATGGTTTCCTGCCTGCGCACGTATACCCCGGAGGAAATGCTGGGCATTTCGTCCGGACTTGGAGGCGGAACGTATACATGGGAAGCGGGCCGCATTCCCGCGCGCGGCCTGCCGGCGTCCATCACGTACCTTGCCGGGCTGCCCTCGAAACAGGCGCAGGCGCAAGCGGGCGCGGTCTGAATTCAGGGTGCACGCTCGCCCGGCGCCTGATCCGCGCCTCCATGCCGCGGCTGCGTCTTTCCGCTTCTCCTGTAGCCGCGCCGCTGTGCGACGCGCTTAGGCGTCGCGTGCAACGCGACGACTACACAGAGCGTTGAACCTAGAAAGAGCAATCGAATATCCAAGGACGAGGGGATAGGATATAGGGGATAGGATATAGGGCAGAGGGTTCAGGGTTCGGGTTCAGGGGAGGCTGTTCGAGGACGAGGACGAGGACGAGGAGCAGCACTTCCATGGCCTTTTCCTTCCTGCTTTCCTGATTTCCAAATTATCGCCTGCCTGCGTGAAGAGAGGCTTTTGGGACAGGCAGGTTTCCAAACTGGAGGGCGGCGGGATTGCCCTGCGAAGCCGCTTCGGCGAAGCATGGGCCTCCGCCGCCGGAAACGGCCGGGATGTAAGCCTG
>JAAZAB010000139.1 GCA_012514555.1 Lentisphaerota bacterium | reverse complement strand
GTGCCTGCTGCCCGGACACCAGGCCCGCAAAGGCGCAATGCTCACCCTCGGTCAGGGCCTCTCGCGCGATCGCCGCCAGCTCCATCACGCGCTGCGCGTTCCCGAGCAGATCGTGCTCGGCGCGCAACTTCAGCTCCTCGTCCCAGGCCAGGGCGGCCTCTTCGATCTCGCGAACCTGGAATTCGATGCGCTCGATTTCGCGCGCCGCATCCTCCTCGCTGCCGGCGGCAAGTTCCGCTAGCCGCGCCTGGAGCCCGCGCATGGCGCGATAAGCGGCGGCATACCGCTCCCGCCTCTCGTTCAGCCTGCCGTAGGCGTCGAGCAGGCGAATCTGATAGGCCGGGTCCAGCAGGGCCTGGTGATCGTGCGGCCCGTGCAGGTCCACAAGGCGCTCTCCCAGCCGCTTCAGCGTCTGGAGTGTCACGGCGGCGTCGTTGACGTGAATGCGATTCCCACCGGAGGCGGACACGGTCCTGCGTATCAGCAGCGTCCCGCCCTCGCACGCCGGCGCCCCGAGCTCCCCGAGGAAATCGTTCAAAGGGCCGGGCTCGGACAGCTGGAAAACAGCCTCAACCTGGCAGGACTCCGCTCCGCCCCGGATCAGGTCCCTGTCGGCCCTTTCCCCGAGCGCCAGGCCCAGGGCGCCGATGAGGATCGACTTGCCCGCCCCCGTCTCGCCCGTGATCACGTTCAGGCCCGCATTAAATTCGATAAGGGCGCCCTCGACCAGCGCGACATTGCGTATGTTTAGCGACTGCAGCACGGCGCGGCCCCTCAGTCAATGAAACCCGCAAGGAGCGCTCGAAGCTCGCGGTCCGGCCGGCGCTCCCGGAGCCGGCCGATTCGCGCGCGCTGCGCGGAAATGATTTCCGCGCGCAGCGCCGCATCAGAGCATACGCGGTGGATCAGCTCGGCCAGCTCAACTTCGCCCGCGCCTTCGTACAGCACTCCGGCGCCGTCCGCGGCCTCGGGCATGCCTCCAACCGCACGCGCGATCACCGGCACCCCGTGATGCATGGCTTCCACCAGCGGGAGGCAATAGCCCTCGTGTTCGCTCGTGCAGACAAACGCGTGCGCCGTCCTGTAGTAGGCCGGCAGCCCAGCCGCCGATGCGAAGTCTTCGAAACAGACGTTGGGCAAATCAAGGTCCCCGGCCAGCATGCGCAGCATGAGCGAATAGCGCGGCGCGCTCCGAAGCGAGCCCACCAGGATGAGCCGGCTGAACGGATTGATCGCCTTGTGGTACCACGCGAACGCCCGGATCAGATTCTCAAGGCGCTTGTTGGGCGCAATCCTGCCCACGAAAAGAAGATTGGTCAGGGGCCCCGAAAACCTTGCCAGGATATCCGGCTCCGGGGCAACGTCAAACGCGCGCCACGGGAACAGCAGGGGCAGGACTCGCGCGTCCCGCAGTCCGAGCTCCGCCAGCTCCCGCGCGTTGAAAGCGGAGTCGGTCCACACCGCGTGAACCCGGGCTCCGATCTCGGCGATCTTCCGGCGCGCGCTATCGAGGCGCCCGGCGACGGCGTCGTCAAACCCGCGAAAGAAAGAGGCCGGCGTGATGTTGTGGTAGACCATCACCTTGCGCCCGGGCGCGGCAAGGAACAAGTCGAGCGCGGGCGAGTCTATGCCGTAGTGGTGAATCAGCAGGTCTTCAGGCGCGGCCGCAAGCGCCTCCAGCGGGAGGCAGTCGTCGCGCAGGTCCGGGGAAACGGAACCGGGCTCGGCATAGATGTCCGAAACCAGCCCCCATTCCCGGAAAATCTCCCGGAAAAGCGCCGCCTCGCCCGAAGTCGCGTCCCCGGTTGCGTACCCGGCCATAACCTGGTGTATCTTAGGGGCCATCGCCGCCTTTCAGGAACGACCCCCGGCAGGCTGAAGCCGCGCCTCAATCCGCCCGAGCCGGCGCCGCAAATCCGCGATCTCGCGGTCCCGCTGCCCTATCTCGATCTCGAACAGCCCCGTGAAAAAGCAGTTGATGAGATTCTGGCGGAATGATATCCGGTCATGCTGATAGCGGAGCAGACGCCAGAGCACGCCCTTGAAACGGGCGGCCAGGGCGCCGGCCGGACCGGGCTTCCTGGGAATGTGGAAGTCGAACGTGTCGAGCCCGTTCCGGTACCGGAGCAGACGCAGGAATTCCGCCCGGTACTCCTCCTCGCTGCGCGCATCGAGGAGCATCATGGCGGATATGCCGGAGGCAATCCGGGCGGGCGCGGGGCCCCGCTTTTCCCGCACCGCAGCAGATTTGCTCACCGATTCCCCAATGTCCGCGGTCCGGTCGCGGCCGTTCACCCGAAGTCTCATAATGCCGCGATTCTACCGGTTCCGCGCCCGGGATCAAGGCGCAATTCAGCCTGGAAATCGAACATCCAATATCCAAAGAAGTTCGCGTTCGGGCTTTGAAATCCGGCGCCGCCCTGCTATATTACTGCCGGCCGGAGGGATATGGCGCCGCGAACGGATGGCATGGCATGTTCAATTTTTCACACCTGCTTCCGAGAATGCTGG
>JAAZAB010000138.1 GCA_012514555.1 Lentisphaerota bacterium | reverse complement strand
GTATCTGGTGTATCTCGGCCGGAACGACCTGGCGATAAGCGTGCTGAGCCCGTTTGCCGGGCAGACTAATCTCGTTCCGATGCAGCAGGCCAACATACTGGTCTGGCTTGCGGAGGCATCGCTGAACAAGGGCGACAAGGCAGCGGCGATCCGGTACCTGGAAGATTTGAACAAGCGCAACCTGGATACATCGACCCGCGGCGGGCCCAATCCCGCGGGTCTCGCGCGGGAAGTCCTGCCCTGGCTGAAAGGGCTCACCCTGGACGAACTGAAGCTGCCCGTCGAAACCGGCTCAAAGGCGTTCCCGCTGCCGCAGGAAGCGAAATACACCGACGCTTTTGCGCCCCTGGCGAGCGTCAAAATAGCGCCCGGCAAGGGCATCAACCCGGACGACGCGCGCGTGAAACTGCTGAAGACGAAATTTGCCCGTTTCGGGATCAAGGTGGAGGACGGCGCCCCGTTCACGATCTCGATCAACGAAGGAAAGATCGCAGCCCCCGCGAAGGAGGAGGGTTACGCCGTGAGCGTGACCCGGAACGGCGCGGTCCTGCAGGGGCACGACAAGATCGGGACCACCTGGGCGGTGGTGACGCTCATCCAGCTCGTGGACCAGGCGAACAAGGCCGCTCGGATCTGCGACATCCGCGACTGGCCCGAAACGCCGCAGCGCGGGCCGCTGATGTCGGACTGGCGCAGCGTGGAAGCGGCGCTTTTCACCAAGAGCAGCATGGTCGCGGACCAGGAGACCCTGACCCAGAACTGGGGCGAGACGCCTCTTCGCCTGTTCACGGTGCTGGAGCCCTGCCGCAGCTGCGCCGAATTCGGGATCAACTTCTATGCCGGGGACCGCTCCCTGACCATGTACCCGAAATACCCGCTGACCAGCGAGCGCACCTTCAGGCTGCATTGCGGTGTTTTCTCCAAGATTGCCGAAGCGGGCGGGCATGTGCTGTTCCTGTACGACGACGTGCGGTATCCGCTTCACCCGGAGGATGTCAAGATCAACAAGAACGGCGCCGGCCAGGACGCGAAATACCTCACGCGCCTGTTCCGCGAGATCAGGAAAAAGGCGCCCGGCTTCCGCATGATTTTCTGCCAGCCGTTTTACTGGGGCCCCTATTACGCGGGCATATTCAAGGCCATGGAGAAGCAGGGCAACGAATCGTGGGCGGAGTACAATCGCTCGCTCAAGGCCGAGCTGGACCCGGCCATAGACGTGTTCTGGACCGGCATTCGCCTGGTTTCGCACGACATCGCCAAAAGCGACACCGCCTGGGCCAGGGACGCCTACGGCCGCAAGCCGTTTGTCTGGCAGAACCGCCCCTTTCCGCACACCTATCATTCCGGCGCCGTGGTGGACGCGATTCCGTGGGCCCGCATGCACGACGAAGGGCTTGGAAGCGAGTTGAATGGATTCGCGTACAACCAGTATTCCCCGAGTTGCGCCATCCCGATCGCGGCGTGGAACGAGGCGCTGTGGAACCAGGCGCAGTCCGACGCGCGCGAAAGCGTGAAGCGCGCCTCGGAACTGTTCTGCGGCAAGGGGTTCTTCGAAATGCTCGAGCCCGGCAGCAAGGCGTTCTACGAAATCGACGGCTATTCGCGCGAAGGCCAGTTCACGCCCTACATACTCAAGAACCTCGACAGGTTCGAGGCCGCGGTGAAGATTGCCCGCGACGCCTACGACAAGGCTGTAAAAGCGTATCCCCAGGCGAAAATATATAACTGCGGCGGATATGGGTATGGCTCCACCTTGTCGTATGTGGAGGATATTCTCAAGGCGGCCAAGGCTGCGAAGCCGGACTATTTCCAGGCGCGCTTTGCGGCAAAAATCGCCGCCGGCCGGGAACTTGCGGCGAAAGAGGCCGGGTTCGATCCGGCGAAAGGCGACCTTTACAAATCGTTGCCCGATATGCTGGGCGGCGAAATTGCGGACTATTACAACAAGCGTCCGAAAGATCCCGCTTCCATCCTCCTTCGCGGGATTCAACTGGATCAGGCGAGGGTCAACTGGCTTGAGATTCCGTTCGAGGCGGAGACGCCCGGGCCGTACGAACTGCGTCTCTCCGGGCAAGTGGAGGAGCACCGGGACGTTCCGGTCACCTGGCGCATTCTCCTAAACGGCAAGGTTGTTCACGAGGGTCTGACTGGCTTTAAGCAGGGCGAGCGCGCGGTGGCCGCGTATGCACTCCCGGGCGACAAGCTCGGGAAAAACAACGTGATCCGCATAGAAAGCACGGCACCGGGCGGGACCCCGTGGAACGGACCCTGGATCATGATCGACTACGCCGTGTTGAAGCGGAAGTAGATTGGAAATGCCCGAAAGGAACGATGATGAGAACGATAGGACGGAGCATGGCGGCGCTCGCGGTGGCCGCTGGGGTCTGGGCGGCCGGAACGGCGGAGGCTGGCGATCCGGTTGCCGGCGCCCAGCCCCGGAAGCCGGGGACTGAAGCGGAGTTGCGATACTGGCTGCAAAACATGGCCTGGGGGTTCGGGTTCGAGACGGACGAAATCCAGGCCGCCACCGGGCTGAGCGCAGCGGAAATCCGGGCGAGCCTGGCCAAGTTCGGGATCACGCCGGAAAACAAGCCCGCCCGGGCGAAAGACGCGCCTCTGGCCATGCTGCCCTGGCCGGGCGGCCGCCGCATCAGCGGGACCCGGAACGCCCGTGTGGAAGCGGCCCGCCAGCGCGACACCAAGGCTGGCGTTTTGGCGCCCTTTGCGGACGGCGGCTATGCGGTGCTCGACATGCCCGAGGTGCTCTATGTGGCGCGGGAGGGCGACGCGGGGCGGCGCGCGCTCTACGTGGCGCACTATCTAGGCTATTCGGTCTGGGAGAGCGACGAACACCTCCGATTGGAGCCGATCGAGTGGAAGCGAGCGGCGGACCACATCCTGGAGACAGGCCGGGAATTCCCAAAAGGGAAACGGTATTCGTCGAGGTTCACCTCGAAATTCGTCGCGTTCCGCCGGTCCGTGCGCATGAAGATCACCCTGGCCAACGAATCGGACGGCCTCTTTCGCGGTCCGCAGCAGGTGCAGAACTGCGTGTTCATGCGGAACCTGAAAGGCGGCTTCGGCGGTCCGGATTCCAGGGATGTCGCGGCGAAGGGCTATCATGCGCGCAGCTCGGCGGACGGCATGCGGTGGATCATCGTCGCCTGGGTGCCGCTGATGACGCCGCCGGCTTTCGGATTTTGTCCCTCAGCCTGCTGGGGCAACCCCGAGATGCCCTGCTGCCATTCCGATCCGCAGTTCGGGGATATTCCGGCCGGCGAATCGCGGTCCGTATACGGCTGGCTCTCCTTCTACGAAGGAGAGGATATCCATGGCGAGTTCGAGCGCATCGACAGGACGGGCTGGAAGGATGACAAGTGGGAGGACATGCCGCAGTGGAACGAGGCCGCCGCGGCGTATCGGTGAACGGAATCATGAAGCCATGTCCACCGCAGAGGCGCAGGCGGCGCGGAGATCGTTTGTGTGTCCCCGGCCCTTGGCTTTTCTCCTTCTCGTCCTCGTCCTCGTCCTCGTCCTCGAAAACAGAATCCAGAAGAATCAGCCATTGAAGGCCGCCGTATGTGCGGCGAATCGCGCCACGCCGTGGCGCGGCTACGCTGGCTACATCGCCGTGGCGGCCGGGACGGCCGCGCTCCCAGGGGGGTTGCGCGAGCGCGCCGCACAGCGGCGCGGCTACACCCAGCACCTTCCGACTTGAACATCCGCCTGGAGGGCGGACGG
>JAAZAB010000137.1 GCA_012514555.1 Lentisphaerota bacterium | reverse complement strand
CAGATGGGCTGGAACAGCGTGATAAGCGCGCGCCCGCACCCCCTGTTCAACGGCATCGAATCCGGCAGCGAGTTCTATTTTGTCCACAGCTATTACCCGGCGCCCTCGGACCCGGCGGATGTCCTGGGCGAAACCTGCTACGCCGGCGTATCGTTTGCCTCGGCAATAGGCCGCGGCAACCTGGCCGCCACGCAGTTTCACCCCGAAAAGTCGGGCCGCATCGGCCTGCGCCTTCTCAAGAACTTCAGCGAGTGGGACGGAACATGCTGACCAAGCGCATAATTCCCTGCAAGGACGTGCGCGGGGGCAGGGTGACCAAGGGCGTGCGTTTTCAGAACAACGTGGACCTGGGAGATCCCGTGGCCATGGCGGCCGCGTACAGCAGCGGCGGGTGCGACGAGCTCGTGTTCTACGACATAACCGCCTCGGCCGAGGGCCGCGGGATCGACCTCGGCATGGTCCGCGCCGTGGCGGGGGCCGTGAATATACCGTTCGCCGTGGGCGGCGGCATTTCCAGCCTGGCCGACATCTCCGCCGCGCTCCTGGCCGGCGCCGAGAAAGTCTCCGTCAACTCGCTGGCTGTCCTGGATCCGTCCATAATCTCGGAGGGCGCAAAGGCATTCGGATCCCAGTGTATTGTGCTTGGCATGGACCCCGTGAAAGTTGATGATACGGCCCGTTTTCCCAGCGGCTATGAAATCACGATCCGCGGCTTTCGCGAGCGCACCGGCATTGACGCGCTCGAATGGGCTCTGCGCGCGGAGGCGCTGGGCGCCGGCGAGATCGTTGTCAACTCGGTGGACGCGGACGGCGGCCGTTCGGGTTTTGAGCTGAACCTGACGCGCCTGGTTTCAACGAGCGTGGGCGTGCCGGTGGTGGCTTCCGGCGGGGCCGGGACGCCGCGGCACCTGGCGGAGGTGTTCACCGCCGGGCGCGCGGACGCCGCGATCGTGGCGAGCATGGTTCATACAGGGCAATACACGATCCGCCAGATCAAGGAGAGCCTTCGCGAAGCCGGCGTGCCGGTGCGTATGAAATGGTGAAAGGGAGATAAAAGCGCATGGAACCTCTTAAGAAAACCGCGTTTGCCGGGCCGCCCGGGCCCGTCGTGCTTGCGATCTTGGACGGCGTCGGAATAGGGAAATACGCCGAAGGCGACGCCGTCCGCTCCGCGCTCAAGCCGAACCTGGACTGGCTCAAGGCCAACGCGCTCTACACCGAGCTCAAGGCGCACGGAACGGCGGTTGGCCTGCCGTCGGACGGCGACATGGGCAACAGCGAAGTCGGGCACAACGCCATAGGCTGCGGCCGCGTGTTCGCTCAGGGCGCCAAGCTCGTGAACGAGGCGATCCGCTCAGGCGCCCTTTTCGAGGGCGAAGCGTGGAAGCGCCTTTCAGGCAACTGCGCCAGGCGCGGGAGCACGATGCACTTTCTCGGTCTTTTCTCTGACGGCAACGTGCACAGCCACATGGACCATCTTAAGGCCATGCTCGCCCAGGCCGCGCGCGAGGGCGTTGGCCGGGCCCGCGTTCACATTCTGCTCGACGGCCGGGACGTCGGCGAGACCTCGGCGCTCGATTACGTCGACCCGTTCGAGGATTTCCTGAAAAACCTGTGCGCCTCGGCGCGCGTCGATTACCGCGTCGCCTCCGGCGGGGGCCGGATGAAGATAACCATGGACCGCTACGGCGCGGACTGGAACATGGTCAAGCGCGGCTGGGATACGCACGTGCGCGGCCTGGGCCCGGGCTTCGCGTCCGCGCGGGACGCCATACTGGCCCACCGCAAAGCCAGTCCGGGCGTGATCGACCAGGACCTTCCGCCCTTTGTCATCGTCGAGGACGGAAAGCCAATAGGCCGGGTTCTGGACGGCGACAGCATGGTCTTTTTCAATTTCCGGGGCGACCGCGCCATTGAAATCAGCCGCGCCTTCGAGGAGGATGAGTTCGCCGAGTTCGACCGCTCGCCGAGGCCTTCAATCCAATACGCGGGCATGATGCAGTATGACGGAGACCTGAAAATCCCAAAAAGCTTCCTTGTCAATCCTCCGGCCATTGACAGGACGGTAGGCGAATACCTGGCCCGCTCCGGCATCCGCCAGTATGCGATAAGCGAGACGCAGAAGTTCGGGCACGTTACCTATTTTTTCAATGGGAACCGGTCCGGCAAGTTCGACGAAAAAAACGAGGAGTATGTCGAAATCCCGTCCGACTCACTCCCTTTTGAGCAGCGGCCATGGATGAAATGCGCGGATATCACGGACCGCGTCCTTGGCGTGATCCGCGAAAACCGCTTCCCCTTTGTCCGCCTGAATTATCCGAACGGCGACATGGTCGGGCATACCGGCGT
>JAAZAB010000136.1 GCA_012514555.1 Lentisphaerota bacterium | reverse complement strand
TTTTCGCGCATGGTAATTCAAACGCAATGCAGTTGTAAAAACCTGATGGTTTACCGGTTATAAGCATCGTTCATTTTTCAAACGCAAAATCCGGGATGAAAATAGACATTGAAAAGCCGGCTCGATTGTGAGATAGATTGAGGCGCGTCAGTGCAACGGCAGCCAAGTGCCGGATGCGGGCCGCCCAAGGCGCGCGGTCATTGCGTGCATGTGAAACGCGGTTCCGGAGGACGGCCGGGAGAAATGGAACACGGCAAAAGGAAGGCAAGGCGGATCATGAAACAGACAATCGCATCGGCAGTTTTTGGGCTCGCGCTGGCGTTCGCTTCCTCCGCGGAGGCCGCGGACCCGGCGTCCGCCAACGCCAATCCCGCGGCGGAGAAGATCAAAACCCTTCTCGAAAAAGCCGCGAAGGGCAGGATGAGCGAAGTTTTCGTGGCGGAGTATTGCAGCGGATCGAAGGCCGCCTCCGCGGATGCTCTCAAAAGGATGAAGCAGGACGCCATCCGCGACTACGAGGCGCTGCTCGCCATCCCGGAATTCAAGGCGGAAGCGGCGAAGGGCGGGGCGCTGTCCCGCAGCGCCGAGGCCGCCATAGACCTGGCGGAACTGTATGCCGACGCGGGCCAGGCCGACAAGGCCAGCGCCCTGCTCGCGGAAACGCTCAAGGCGCCCCAGCACCGCAACACGCTGTTGCGCGGGTACACGGCGCTGGCCAACGTCGCGGCCCTGCGCAACGACAAGGCGGACGTAATCAAGGCATACCGCGAACTCCTGGGAAAAGTGCCGCCGGACACCGCGTTCGGGCGCGGCGACGGGTTCCGCAACTACATGGACCTGGCCAAGCTGGCGCTGAATTACCTGGAAGGCTGCGACCTCGATGCGCTCCAATTGCCGAAGCACACGGACGCCAAGGCCTATCCCACGCCGCAGGACGCCCGGTATTCGAACGATTTCGTTCCTCTCGAGAGCGTCAAGATCGAGGGCATTGACGCCGGATCCCCGCTCTACAAACTTATCGCGGTCAAGTTCAAGAGG
Source organism: Lentisphaerota bacterium (assembly GCA_012514555.1). Classification (GTDB taxonomy): domain Bacteria; phylum Verrucomicrobiota; class Kiritimatiellia; order JAAZAB01; family JAAZAB01; genus JAAZAB01. Next base: position 12,859 of record JAAZAB010000136.1, on the reverse strand, counting down.
TACGGCATCGAGGTCGGGCCGAAGGGCTCATTCGCCGTCAGGATCAACACGGCCGACGCTCCCGTTGCGCCCGAAAAACCGCAGGCGTATGCCCTGAAGGTCACGAAGGCGGGCGCGGTCATCCGGGGCGCTGACAAGTCGGGCGCCGTCTGGGGCGTGGTGAGCCTGATCCAGTTAATCGATCCCGCGAAAAAAGCGATCCGCCTCTGCGAGATCAACGACTGGCCGGTAACGCTGCGGCGCGGGCATTCGGGCTCGTTCGCGAGCCAGGTCGAATACTCGCTCTTCAGCAAGGAGAATTTCATTGCCAACCAGAACGGCGTTCTTTTCCCGAACGACGCCCGCGACTACGCGTGCCCGGCGCTGCACAGGATGATCGCCGCCGCCGAGGCGAAGGCGTTCACCGACTTCGGGCTGGAACTGGCGTATTTGGAGCGCCGCGTCATGTGGTGGGGAATGTCCCTGGACAACGAGAACGTGTTCCGTATGGAGCGCGACTTGGGCGCGTTTTTCGCCTCGATAGGCGTGTCGCACGGGATTGCTTTTGACGACACCCGCTATCCCGGCAACGCAGATGACCTGAAAAAGCACGGCATGCTGCGGGCGGAGTTGGACGCCAAGTTCATGGCGCGGCTCGACAGGGAAGTCAAGGCGGTCCACCCGAATTACCGGCTCATTTTCTGTCCGCCCTTCTACTGGGGCCCCGACGCCCGCGGCATGCAGTTCACCGACCAGGAGCGCGAGACGTATCTCGGCGCGTTCGGGACACATACCGATCCTGGCGTGGGAATCTGGTGGTCCGGCGGCGCCGTCCTGGCGCGCACGGTTCGGCCCGACCAGGTCGAGTGGTTCCGCAAGCTGACGAAGCGCAATCCGACCCTGTGGCAGAACCGGACCGGGAACCATGAAAGCCTCAACTACATCGCGGACGAGACCCCGCTCGACGAGTGGTATTACAAGGGCATGGTCCAGAACGACGTCGCCGCCGTCATGAAGAACGCGGGCATGCCTGGCGAGGGCACGCAGTGCTACGTGTTTGCCAATTACCTGTGGAACCCGGCCGCTTATGACCGCGCCGCGGCTCTGAAATCGGCCATGGACCTGCTTTTCGGCCAGGGCATCTATGAGCTGTTGAAGCCGGGCGCGGACGCGCTGGCCTACTTTGACCGCTACCTGCTGGACATTCAGCCCTCGATACTGAAGGAGAACGTGCAGGACCTGGAGGCGAAGATCAAGCTTGCCAGGGACATGTGGGACAAGGCGTATGCCATCAGCGGCAAGGCGCTCGACACCTTCCCGGCCTATTACCGGCTTGGCATCAGCCGGGCGGAGGGCGTTTTGAAGGCGGCGAAGAATCCGCCCGACTTCAACGCCCTTTACAAGAAGTATGCCAAGGAAGTTGCGCAGACCGAGGGCGAGGCCGCCAAGTTCGCCGGCTACAGCAAGGCGAAGGGCGACATTCTCATCACCGCGCCCGGCATCTTCGGCGGCCGCGGAGTATCGGTTAACAACCACTCCATGTACAACGGCGACAACCGCCTCGGCACGCCGCTATACGGCGCGCAGACCCCCTATGCAAAAGGGAGCTGTGAATTTACGCTCGATCCAATCAAGGGCGACGTCGAGATACTGGTCTCCGCCTCGGACGACGAGCGCGCAGACAAGTGCCTGGTCCGGATCAGCGTCAACGGCGAGACCCTGTATGAAGGCGCCGACGCGTTTCCCGACAAGGCATACGCGGTAAAGTCCGTGGTCGCGCCCAGGAAGCTGCTCCGCAAGGACAACACGATCGTGGTCGAAAACCTGTCGCCCGGCGACAATCCCCGCGGCGTGCCCTGGATTTACGTCAACTTCATCGTGGTCCGGCAGAAGTAGAGGCGCCGCGTCCGGCGGCCCTTCTGTGTATTCTGTGACTTATGTGGCGAACCTCTTCGGCCAAGCCTTTTTTGCCACAGAGTTCACAGAGGTCTCAGAGGGATTCGTTTGAGTTCCCTGGCCAGGGTTGCGTCTCCAAAATTGAGCAGGGTTAGCCAGTCTGTCCGCAAAGCTTCCTTTGCGGCCTCCTCTGTGTTCTCTGTGACCTCTGTGGCTAACCTCTTCGGCAACGCCTTTTTGCCACAGAGTTCACAGAGGTCTCAGAGGGATTCATTTGAGTTCCCTGGCCAGGGTTGTGTCTCCAAAATTGAGCAGGGTTAGCCAGTCTTTCCGCAAAGCTCCTTTTGCGGCCTCCTCTGTGACCTCTGTGGCTAACCTTCCCGGCCAGCGCCTTTTTTTGCCGCACACTCCATCGCTCACTTTCTTTCTCGAATATACGGGCCCAGCTCCATGTCGGCATAGGAGGCGCCTGCGCGGACAACGGGATACAGCGCTTCGTTCATATCGGTGACGACCTCGAGAAGGGCCGGGCCTTTGGCTGCCAGAAGGGCGTCAAGCTGAGCGGGCAGGTTTTTGCGCTCAACGACCCGCTCAGCGAATGCGAAATGGCACTGCCGGGCCATCGCGGCGAAATTGACGTCGCGCGCCCGTTCAGTGGCGGAATGCCGCCCGCCGTACGCGACGTCTTCAAGGCTGCGCACCATGCCGTCGCCGTGGTTGTTGAGAAGCAGGATTTTAACCGGCAGGCCCAGCGTGCCGACGGTGTGCATTTCGCCCATGTTCATTCTGAAGCTCCCGTCGCCGTCTATGGCGATCACCCGGGCATCCGGATTGGCGTGGCAGGCGCCGATGGCGGCGGGGACTCCGAAGCCCATGGTCCCGAAGCTCCCGGAAGTCAGGAACCTGCGCGGCCGCCTCATCTTCAGGTACTGGGCCGCGAGCAGCTGATGATTGCCGACGCCCGTGGTCACTATCATGTCGTCGGCGAGGCGGCTGTTCAGGAGGTCGAGCGCCTCCGCCTGCTGGATGGCGTCGCCGTCCCGCCTGTAGTTCAACGGCCAGGCAAGCTTGAGCTTCACGGCATGCTGGCGCCATTCGTCAATGTTTATTCCGATGTCGTGGCGCCCGGCGTAGCCGGTCAGATCGTCCAGGGCCACGGCGGCGTCGCCCAGGAAGGTGAAGTCAGGGCTCCGCTCGCTGCGGATCTGGCACATCTTCTGGGGATTGATGTCTATGTAAGCGATCTTCGCGTCGATGGCGAACCCGACCTTTTCCGCGACGCGGTCATCCCAGCGCACTCCGATGGCGAAAAAGAAGTCGTTGTCCTGGATGATCTTGTTCGCGTACGGCGTTCCGAACATGCCAAGCAGGCCCAGGGCCGCGGGATCGTTCTCGTCGAGCACGCCCTTGGCCATCAGCGTGTTGACAGAGGGAATATCGAAGCGCGCATTGAACCGGCGGATGGCGGCGCTGCCGCGCTCAGAGTTGAGGCCGCCGCCCAGGTACAGCAGAGGGCGCACGGATTTGCCGAGCAGTTCGAAGAAGCGGCTGCACTGGGCGTCTGACAGGTGGCTCTCGTTTTCGTACACCCTGGCGAAGTGCTCCAGGTTGCCGCCGCTGTAGACGTTGACGTTCTGCTGAAGGTTGATCGGCAGGTCTATCACCACCGGGCCGGGCTTGCCGGAGCGCGCCAGGAAATAGGCGTCCTTAATGACCGCCTCTATGTTGCCGATGCGGTTGACCGACACCACGCTCTTGGCCGTCGGCCCGAACACTGACGCCACGTCTATGTGCTGAAAAGAGTCGGTCCCGATCTTGTTCTCAGGAACCTGCCCGGCGATGACCACCAGCGGCACGCTGTCGGCGAACGAGTCGGCAACGGCGGTGAGCGTGTTCGTGATCGCCGGGCCCGACGTGACTATGGCAATGCCGACCCGGTCGCTCGACCGCGAAAAGCCGGCGGCACTGAAGGCCGCGGACTGCTCGTTCGAGTTGACCACGATCCTGATCCTGCTCTGGCCCAGGGCGTCCATCACCGGGAGAATTGCAGCCCCGGTATAGCCGAAGACACACTCTACGCCGAGGTCCTCCAGGCTCCGGGCTATGATTGCGGCGCCTTTCATGGCTCACCTCTTATTTCTGCGCCGGATAATTCCGGCGTCCGAAGATTAAATAAACCGGTATTCTAAGCAAAGTCTTTCCGAACGCAGTATTTTTCTTCAGCCGGCGTTTGAGCCGGCGGCACGCCTTGCCGAACGCGGCGTCGTGCCGGCAGCATGGGACGTTTGCCTTCCGAGCCCGGCGGGCGCGGGCCGGCGTGAGTTTTCCGGGGTCCCGTCACAATATCTCTTCAACCGGCATCACGAAGGCGCGCATGCCTTCGGCTGGAAAAAGAGCGGTCTGGCACTGCCGCACGACGTGCTCGATTTCCGCTTTCTTGTCGTCGTCGATGACCATGAAAATTATCACGGATTCGCCCGGCCAGATGTGGGTGCCCAGCCTCTTGCCCGTTTTGCCCTCGCCGATGGCGTGGCGAATCTCCGTGTAGGCATGAATGCCTCGCTTCTCGATGGAATCGCGAAACTCTGTTTCCCGTCCTTCCGGACAGACGACCAGCACCATTTTCATGCTGCGCTCTCCCTGCGCGGTTGTTCTCCTGCCGGCCCCACTGCTTGCTGCGTGTTTCCGTTATTGGCCCAGCGCCATGATGAGCCCCCCGACGGCAAGCCCTACGACGAGGTTAATGAGCTTGATTACGAGAAAAGCGCGGCGGGAATGGGCCAGCAACGGGAGCATTCCGTGCCCGTCCTGCACGATCGAACTCGCAAGCAGAATGCTGAAAGGCACCAGGCCCTTGGAGTACATGGTGACGAAGAAGAGGTGCGGACCCGATTCGGGAATCAGGCCCACGAGGCACGCAATCGCCAGCATCGCCCATCGGCCCGCCCGGATCTGATCGCCGATCTGCCAATGCTCAACGACAAGGTGCATGGCAAGCAGCGCGCCGAATGTCCACAGGAATACGCGCGGAACGTGGCCGCGCACGACGTGGCGCCACAGGTGCTCTTCGAGAAAGTGGTCCGGGACCGTGGCCGCTATGAACAGCGCCAGGGACGAGGAGAGCACCAGGGAGAGCCGTATCCAGTTCCACTGCGCCGGCCCCACCTGTCCGGCAAGCAGAGCCAGGAGGAAAAGCCCTAGAGAAGCGCTCAGCGTGCCGCGAGCCGCCGAGCAGCGTTTCCACTGCAATGCGATCTGGCCCCTGGGAAAGCATTTGCACCTCGCCTCGGCGTGCAGGCTGAAGTCCGTTTCGCATGACAGCCTGGCGGTGAGGCGGCGTCCGGCCAGCGTATCGGTGATCGCGCCAGCCAGGAGCCCGATCGCGAACAGAAGCCCGTGGAGCAGAAGAGCGGTCCTGGGTATCAGGGCAAACATCACGAACGATTCGTCGCCGGCGGTGGCGATCATCGTGGCGACAACCGCGCCCAGCGACAATCGGCGGTGTGCATACATGGCCGCCACGGCGAACGCGCCCAGGCACCCGGGCACGGCTCCGAGAAAGGCGGCCAGCACATACTGTCCCCAGCGTTGCCGGCTGAGCCGCTCCTGCCACTTTCCGGCGCTGAGAACGTTCAGGTACTCGATTACAAGCATCATCACCGCCACAAAGCCGGTGATCATTAGGGCGTGCCTGGCGATTTGCGTCACTGCATTTATCATATAACCCCACAGCTGTTGCCATGCCGCCGCCGGCGCTTACGGCCGTTATGCTCCTAACGCCCGGCGCCGCGCATTTTGAGTCTGCCGGGCTCGCCCGCATGTCTTTCCGCGGCCGGCGCGCGCATAATTCCCTTGATGTTCAAGCGCGTTAACTCTATCCTGTACGGCGAACTCTTTCAAGAAAGATCTGTAAAATGCAGGCACATACATCTCTTGTCGAGCTGAATGCGGGCCAGGCTGCCGAGGTTCTGAAGATACGCGGAGGATACGGTATACAGCGGCGGCTGCAGGCCCTCGGCATAAGGCCGGGCGCGATCGTAAGGAAGGTGAGCGCCGCGCTTCGGCCCGGCGCGGTCGTGGTCGCCGCGGCCGGCGGGCAGGCCGCCCTTGGCTACGGGGTGGCCCGGAAGGTTATTGTCGAGGGGCGCCCGTGAAAAGAATCCTGCTAATGGGGAATCCGAATGTGGGCAAGAGCGCCGTCTTTTCGCGGCTGACGGGGGCCCGCGTGATTTCCTCAAACTACCCCGGCACGACCGTGGAGTTCACGCAGGGGGTAATGAACATTGGGGAGGAGAAGGCGCTCCTGATAGACGTACCGGGCGCGTACGACCTGGAGGCAACTTCCCAGGCGGAAGCCATTGCGATCGGAATGCTGCGCGAAGGGGATGTAGTCATCAACGTGGTGGACGCCACGAATCTCGAGCGCGGCCTGGGGCTGACCCTGCGTCTCCTGGAGAAGAAAACGCGGATGCTCGTGGCGCTAAACATGTGGGACGAAGCCCGCCACAAGGGAATCGCCATTGATGTCGCCAAGCTCGAGTCGGCGCTTGGCGTGCCGGTTGTGCCCATAGTTGCGATCAGCGGGGAAGGAATCAAGGCGCTCGTGGTGCGCATTCCCGAAGCCCGCGCCGCCGACGTGCCGGAGCGCCCGGAGGCGGTTCACTGGGCCGAGATCGGGCGGATCGTGGCGGCGACGCAGTCCGTGACGCATCGCCACCGCACGTTCCTAGAGGCGCTGGGGGACGCCTCGGTGAGGCCCTTCGCCGGCATTTTCATCGCCGCGCTGATCATGATTGCCTCGTTTGGCGCCGTGCGATTCATCGGGGAGACCCTGATCGGAGCCTTGTGCGAGCCCCTGTTTGAAGGGTTGTGGAAGCCCTTGATGATGCGCCTCAGCCAGGCGCTGCGGCCCGGCAGCCTTCTGCATGGCATTGTCATCGGCAAGCTCGTCGATGGCGATGTTGATTTCGTCCAATCGTTCGGACTTCTGACCACGGGTCTGTTCGTTCCGCTCGGCATGGTTCTGCCTTATGTGTTTTCCTTCTATGTCGTTCTGGGGTTTCTCGAAGATTTCGGCTATCTGCCCCGCCTTGCGGTGCTTCTCGATACGATGATGCACCGCATGGGGCTTCACGGGTGGGCCATCATTCCTTCACTCCTGGGCCTGGGCTGCAACGTTCCGGGGATACTGGCAATACGCATTCTGGAAACCAGGCGGGAACGGTTTATCGCGGCGACCATCATTTCCATCGGCGTGCCTTGTGCGGCGCTGCAGGCCATGATTTGGGGGCTGCTCGGCCGCCATGGAGGCCGGTACGTATTGATAGTCTACGGCACGCTCTTTCTGGCATGGGCCGTGCTCGGCCGATTCCTGAACCTCGTCCTGAAGGGTCGGAGCCCGGAGTTGATCATGGAAATCCCGCCCTATCGTCTTCCGTCCCCGCGGGTCTTGGCCCGGAAGGTGTGGATGAGAATGGCGGCGTTCCTGCGGGAGGCGGTTCCCGTCGTGATGCTGGGAGTCCTGATAGTCAATGCCCTCTATTTCCTCGGAGTGTTCGATGCCGTCGCCGAATGGACTGCGCCAGTCATGACCCGCGTGCTGGGACTGCCCAAGGAGGCCGTGGCGGCCATGGCTGTGGGCTTTCTCAGGAAAGACGTGGCCGTCGGGATGCTTGGGGCCCTGGATATGACCGCCGGGCAGCTCACGGTTGCGGTTACGGTCCTGGCAATGTTTTTTCCCTGCATTGCCAGTTTCGTAGTGCTGTGGAAGGAACTGGGCTGGGCTGACCTGGGCAGGAGCGTTTTGCTCATGCTCGCCAGCAGCCTCGCGGTCGGCGCTGCGCTCAACGCGGTGTTGCGATGAAAAAGGAGAACCCCCGATGAAGATCGCCGTGACGTCGCTGGGAGAATCGCCGGAATCGCCGATCGACCAGCGTTTCGGGCGCGCCCGTTTCTTTCTCCTTCACGATCTGGACAGCGGTGAGTGGTCCAGTCACGACAACAGGCGGAGCATCGAGGCCGACCAGGGCGCCGGGGTCAAGGCGGCGCGGCGCGTTGTCGAGCTGGGCGCGCAGGCGGTAATTACCGGGCATTGCGGTCCGGCGGCCCTTGCGGCCCTGGCGGCGGCCGGGATCGATGTCTTCCAGGAAGCGTCGGGGTCCGTGCAGGAAGCGCTTGCCGCCTGCAGGTCGGGGGCGCTGAAGAAATCCGGGCGCCAGGACTTGGGCGCGGGATTCGGGAGCGTGTAGATGCGAGACGCGGATGAAAAACCCGTGAACAAGGCGGCGCCACAGGCCGGGCAGAACGTGGACATGCAGCACCTGGCGTCCATGCTGGATTGCATCGGCGAGGGTGTGTTCACGGTAGACGCGGACAAGCGAATCACGTTTTTCAACCGGGCGGCCGAGCGGATCACCGGGTTCGCCTCCTCGGAGGCTCTCGGACGGCCGTGCCAGGACGTCTTCCGGGCCGACGTGTGCGGAGAGCGGTGCATACTCGACGAGGTGAAGAGGACGAAGCGGAGCATTACGGAACGCCGCGTGTCCGTGGTGAATCGGAACGGCTGCTCCCTGACGCTTTGTGTCAACGCCGGGGCGCTCAGGGGCGCGCGGGGAGAGTATGTCGGCGGCATTGAGACGTTCCGCGATGTGAGCACGGAGGAGGACTTGCGCCGCCGCATCGAGAAGTCGTACACCTTTCAGGATATAGTCAGCCGGCATCCCGGGATGCACGAGCTTTTCGCCATACTTCCCGACGTCGCTGCGTCGAAGGTTCCCGTGCTCATTGAGGGCGAGAGCGGCACCGGGAAGGAATTGCTTGCCCGCGCCCTTCACAGCTTGAGCGACAGAAAAGACGGCCCGTTTGTGGCCATCAATTGCGGCGCCCTGCCGGACACGCTGCTCGAATCCGAGCTGTTCGGGTACCGCAAGGGGGCGTTCACCGATGCCAAAGGCGACAAGCCCGGCCGCTTCGACGCGGCGCGGGGCGGCACATTGTTTCTCGATGAAATCGGCAACGTGTCCGCCGCCATGCAGGTGCGCCTTCTGCGGGTGCTTCAGGAAAAGACCTACGAGCCGTTGGGATCGACCGAGACGATTCAAAGCGATGCCCGAATCATAGCGGCCACGAACCGGCCTCTCGCGGCTTTGATTCGCGCGGGAACCTTTCGCCAGGACCTCTATTACCGCTTGAGCGTGTTGCGCCTCGATCTCCCGCCTTTGAGGAATCGCCGGTGCGATATCCCTCTGCTTGTCGAGCACTTCCGGCGCAGGCTGAACGCGGAAACGGGCAAGAACGTCGAGAGCATTGCCCCCGAGGTGTTCGATTTGCTGATGCGGCACGATTACCCTGGAAACGTCCGCGAGTTGGAGAACATCATGCAGCATGCTTTTGTCATTTGCCGCGGCGCCGTCATTCAGGCCGCGCATCTGCCGCTTGAGCTTACCGCAGCGAGAGGCGTGGAGCAGGCCCCGGCGCCGCTGACTCTCAAGAGCCTGGAGAAACGGGCTATTCAGGACGCCCTCCGCGATCACGCGAACAACCGCTCCGCCGCGGCCAGGCAACTCGGGATCGATCCCAGCAGTCTTTATCGGAAAATGCAGCGGTACGGGATCGGGCCAGGATGATTCCGCAGCGCCCAGTTTGAAGCACGCTTGTTGTAGCGGACGAAGGAGCAGGGATTTTGACATCGAACGCGGAGGACCGGTGACGCACGCTGGACGTTTGCGATGCTCTGAATGCGCGAACCTCTGTCCCGGGGACTCGGTCGTCCTGATAGATGGCTCTCCCGTCTGCCGCCGCTGTCTTTCTGGCGATCTTCCGCCCGTCGAGATCTATCCAATCGGCTTCGTGCGCAACGCGCAGGAAAGAGACGCCAGCGCCTTCGGCATTCGGGGCCACTCCACCGTGTCACGGATCGAGCTGTTAGCCTCGCAGAGGCGGTTTATGTACAAGCTGGATGAGGAAACCCATCTTACCATAGTTTACTGCTTGCACAAGGCCCGGCCGGTGCGATCGCGCTTCAAGCGGGGATTGGACGGAAAGGAAGTCGGCGTGTTCGCCTCGCGGACTCCTGACCGTCTCTCGCCCATCGGCCTTCAGGATGTTCGTCTTGTCAGGGTCGAGGATACGGCGTTGATTGTTGAGGGCCTTGATGCCATCGACGGCACACCGGTGCTGGACATCAAGATGAGTTGGAGCCGCGGGTAACCGGCCTCGCCTGCGGGTGCCGCCACGCTGTATGGACGGATGTTCCGAGGGGGGTGCGGTATTCGACGGCGTGACCCCATGGCCTTGGCCGCAGGTCAGGTCTGCGATGTGCTGAGCGGATGAACATAAGAGAGAGGTGCCGGGCCATGAACATAAAGCGCTTTTGTAGGGCTGGTGGGAAAAGCCCGCTTGGGAGGACGCCGCCATGGCAAAGAAGTTGAGCGCCACGCTTGAGGATTATCTGGGTGTTGTACTGACATTTCAGCGGGAAAAACGCTTTGCGCGTGTCAGCGACATTTCGTCCGCTCTTGGCGTGGCCAAATCCGCCGTGACGGCAGCGCTGCAAAGCCTGTCCGCCAAGGGCTTGCTCAATTACCAGCCCTACGAGCCTGTCACGCTTACGGAGGAAGGCGAGAAACAGGCCGAAGAAATCCTGCTGCGCCACCGGATCATCTTCGACTTTCTCCGGAATGTCCTGGCGATTGAGCCCGGGCAGGCGGAAACGATCGCGTGCGATATTGAACATGCGATCAACGCCCCCGCGCTTGAGAAGTTCGTCTGCTTCCTTGCGTTCATCGGCACGCGCCCCGTGAAAGGCAACACCTGGCTGAAAGAATTCCAGGAGTTCATCAAGAGCGGCGCGCAGGGCCGCACGTGCGGGAACTGCATCCGGGAATACCTCCGAAAAACACGGGGTGAGATGGGCGCCGCGAAAGGATCGCACTAACCGCAATAACAGGCGTCGCGACAACTCTCATGTGCCGGAAAGCGCGCGGAACCTGCGGCTGGAGACGGCTGGCTGCCGCCGATTGAACCCGGATTTTGCGGCGTTCTTGACGCAGCCCCGTCCGGAACAATCCTTGGCAGGTTGCCATATCTTCCCGGTCAAATCTTGCAGATTGCCATACCACAAGTTCCTGTGTAACAAACAGCAGAATGCCGCAATGCGCTGAGCGGCAGTTGGTTGCATAACATATTTGTTTCATGGCATGGATATTGCTTGTTAAATTGGCGATGAAAGCGGCACTAGCCATCAGTCATGGCAGGATGGCACCCTGCTTTGCCGGGGTTGAACTCCGGATTGTTGAAAAAAACGTTTCGTCGCAGGCGGGCGGACAGGCTGACCTGGACGCCGCCAATGTTCTTTATACGCATGGGTGGCATCCTCTTGGGTGGGGCCGGGAGCTGATGCGTAAAGATGTCGGGCTGCTGTTGTGCGCGGGAATTGCACCGGGAACTTGGGCGGCGATTCAAGGGCACGGGATTGAGGTGATCCCAAATGCCATGGGAGATGCGAATGCGGTGTTGGCCGCATGGCGCGGCGGACATCTGGCGCCGCCGCGGCTTTGGCCCGCATACCCGGGCGGAGTCGGCTGGGGCCGCGGAAGGCGGCGTTTCCACGGCGGAATCTGGTGATGGAAAGCTGGGGGCGCGCGAGGCGTTGGCAGGGCAGCGGCTTTTGAAAAAAAATCGAATTGGAGATACCGGGAAGGAGGTGGCGAGATGCCAGGTGGAGATGGAACGGGTCCGATGGGAATGGGGCCGATGACGGGGCGGGCGGCAGGGATCTGCGCGGGCTATACCGTGCCGGGGTACGCCAACCCGATGTCCGGGCGGCGGGTTGGATACGGAATGGTGTCCCGTTTCGGCCGGTTATTTGGCCGGGGCCGTGGTTGGGGACGCGGACGCGGATTTGGCCGCGGCTTCGGCCGCGCTCGCTTTGCCGGCAACTTCGGCTGGTAGCGGAGTTGTAGGCCGAAACGGCGCAGACAAATAGAAAACAGAAACGCAGAAGGAGATAGCTGACATGCCGGCTCGTGATGGAACAGGTCCGAGGGGCCAGGGACCCATGACAGGACGTGGAATGGGTTTTTGTGTTCTGAAGAGCGATCCTTGCGTGCCAGAAAAGGCTGCGGGTTTTGCCGGTAAGGAAGGCAAGCCTGTGACCGTGTCAGCAGGCAGTATATACAAGGAGGTAAACAAGATGCCAGGCGGAGATGGAACAGGTCCGATGGGAATGGGCCCGATGACGGGACGCGCGGCAGGGATCTGCGCGGGCTATCCCGCGCCGGGGTACATGAGCTCGATTCCGGGGCGCGGCTTTGGCTTTGGGCGGGGCCGTGGTTTCGGTTTCGGACGCGGGTTGGGATTGGGATTCCGCGGTGGTCGCCGATGGGGTGGCTACTGGGGCGCTCCCTATGCCGCCCCAGCATATCCCTTTGGCGCGGCGGTTCCTCCGTATACAGGGCCGACGCCCGAACAGGAGGCCGACATGCTGAAAGGCCAGGCGGAGTATTTAGAAGATGCGTTGGAAGGCATCAAGAAGCGCATGGTCGAGATTGAGACGAAAGCCGAAACAAAGAAGTAGCTTGAAGACGCCGAGAGCGAGGGGGCCGTGATCGGGTTTCGACCTTCTGGTCACGGACCTCCTCCTTTGGGCGCATAGGAGGTGAAAAATGCCTAGAGGAGACGGAACGGGACCGATGGGCGCCGGACCGAGAACAGGCCGCGGCATGGGCGGCGGAGGCGGCATGGGAATGGGACAAGGCCAAGGGCGCGGCCGCATGGGCGGATTCGGCCTTGGGACCGGCGGCAACTGCGTGTGCCCGAGTTGCGGCAAACGAGTGCCACACCAACGCGGCGCGCCATGCGCCCAGGTCAAATGTCCAAGCTGTGGTGCAACCATGACGCGGGAGTAATACGATCGGATGAGCAGTCGGTAATGGAGCTTGTGCTGCATCTGCTTTGTTGCAGCAGGTTCGGGCGCTTGACTTCG
>JAAZAB010000135.1 GCA_012514555.1 Lentisphaerota bacterium | reverse complement strand
GTGATCGGGCCGGACGCGATCATCTTTCCCAACTTGCGCGGTAACGGGCTGTTCGACGCGCTACACCGTGACGAAATGTATGCCGTCCATTACCGGGATCACGACGGGCAGGATATGTCGCTGTGGGAACGGATGCTGGAAGAAAAGGGGCCCGAACGCGCGGCCCATTGGCTGCTGACGCCCACGCTGCCCAACCGCTTTCTCGCCCTGGCGCCGGCCGGTCAGGCGGAAACCCTGGCCGCGGCCGCGGAACGGGCTGTACGGGACGAACTGTGCCGCATCGGCGACGCGGTCTGGCCCTGGATCGAGCGCGAAGCCTCAGCCATTCAGTGTTCCGGAGTCACCAACTGGAAGCGCCGCTGGGATGCTCAAATCAAGGCCTTTCCGCAAATAGCCTGGGCGGTTCAGCCCTGGCTTGACCGGGACACGGCCCTAGCCGAGTTTGCCGGGCTGCCCGCCAGCGCCCCTGGGCAAGCGGAAAACGGCGGGTCCGTCGTCACCCCGTATCAGCGCCTGCAAGAAGCATTGGCCCTTGCCGAACAGTGGCTTCCAGATGAGGACCGCGATCATCGCTATTATACCGACGCCGCCAAAACCCGGCTCAACAACCCCGGCGCGCTCTGGGCGGCCCATTACGCGCTGGCGGACGCCAAGCTTGCCGCGCGCCGCAACACGCGCGACTTTCCCGCCTGGCGTGATCCGGTCCCCGGAGCCAGCGTGAAGGATTCACTCTCCGGCAAGGAGGAATGCATCGGGGATGAGGCGTTCTGGGAACACCTGGGCGCGCTTCCGGGCAAGCTGTTCGCCCCAACCCATCGCTATGGCGGCATGAACCTGATTAAGCGCCTCTGGTGCCGGTCCGACAAGGTGCCCTACCTGCGCCAGAAACTTGGCCTCCAGGATGCCCAGTTCCGGGCCGCGCTGCGGTTTGAGACGGTCCAGGAGATCGCCTGCCAGAACGCGGCCGGAATCGCGGGCAAGGATGCCGATGGCGACGATGCCCCGCACAATCCCTATGTCGCCATTCTGGCCATGGACGGCGACGAGATGGGAAAATGGGTGTCGGGCGAAAAAACCCCGGCATTTTTGGCACAGTTGTCGGACGCCGCCCGGCGCTACCTGGAACCCATTCTCGCAAAACACGGCAAAGCGGGCCTGCGGCGTCTGCTCACGCCTTCTTATCACGTCCAGTTTTCCGAAGCGCTCGCCAACTTTTCCACGTGGCTGGCCGCCCCCGTGGTGGAGGCCTTCCGGGGGCAACTGATCTATGCCGGGGGCGACGATGTCCTGGCCATGCTGCCTGCAGACCAGGCAATCGCCTGCAGCGAAGCCTTGCGGGCCGTGTTCCGCGGCGAACCGCCTGCCGATCCCGGCCGTTTTCCGCTGTCTGTGTCCCTGCCCGGCTGCGTCAACGAGGCCGCCGGGTTCCCCCTGCTTGTGCCCGGTCCCCAGACCGATGTTTCCATCGGCCTGGCCATCGGGCACTGCCGCGCACCGCTCCAATCCCTCGTGCGCGAAGCGCAAAACGCCGAGAAAACGGCCAAATCCGACTATGGCCGCGGCGCCTTGGCGGTCACCCTGTACAAGCGTTCGGGGGAAACAATCCAATGGGGCTGCAAATGGGACGCCCCATCTCAAACGCCGTCGGAGAATCGGCGGGTTGCCCTGCGCCTCATGCGGCAGGTCACGGCCTGGTCGGCCGGAGCCGCGCCCCTGCTTTCGGGCCGGTTCCCCTACGCGCTGGCCGCCCTGCTGGCGCCGTACCGGCTCGCCGAAGGCCGGGCGGCCATTCCACAGGATATTCTTCAGGACATCATGCTCCGCGAATTTGAGCATGTCGTGAAACAGCAGGGCGCGGGCTTGTCATCCGACGATAAAGGAATATTGAACAAGCTGGCTGCTGACTGGCTCAAACAGACCGCCGGCCGCCCGGACGATTTCATCAAGCTGTTCTTGGTTGAAACCTTCATGAACCGGCAACGGGGAGAATCCTGATGGCCACGCATTATTTCCAGATCGTACCGCGGGACCTGTTGTTCCTGCGTGACGCGCGTCCCATGTCGGCTTCCGACGCCGGCCATGGCGCCCACTGGCCCAGGCCCGATCAGCTCTGGACCGCGCTTCTGCACGCTTTTCACAGGCGGTGGCCGGAGCGGCAGGCATGGGAATGCGCGCCGCGCGGGCAGGAAGCGGCCGGCCATTCGGGCCGGTTTGGCGCCCTGAAAACGGCGGGGCCGTTTCCCCTTAAGGACGGAAAGCTCTTCTTGCCCTGCCCCCTGGATCTGTCGCCCGACGGCGGCGGCGCCCTGCATCCCATGCGGGTTTTGCCCGCCGGCTGCACAGACCTGCCGGCGCCTCTTCGATATGCCTTCAGCTCTGCAACGCTGGGAAAGGCGCGCCTGCCCGAATGGATTTCGGCTGAGGATTATGCTGCCTATCTGCAGCATCAGCCGTTTACGCCGGCGGCTCACGACTTGTACGACTTGGAACGCACCATCGGCATCGCCATCAACGCGGATACCCACGCCGCGGCCGAGGGCCAGCTTTACCAGGGCGAATACCTCCGGCTGCGCGAAACCACGCGACTGGCAATAGCCGCCTCATGCACCATAACAGGCCCCGGCAAGCAGCCTGTAGATGTCCTCGGCAAACTGACGGAGTCAAACGATGCGTTCCCGCTGGGAGGCCAGCAGGGAATGGTGAGACTTGAGCCGGGCCCGGCCCTGCCTCTGCCGGCCTCCCGCCAGTCGGGCCGGTTCGTGAAATGGGCGCTTCTTTCCCCGGCGGTTTTCCCGGCGACCCCGGCCGATCCGGCGCGAGGCATCGCCGCGTATCCCGGCGGCTGGCTCCCAAACTGGATCGAGGCCGAAACCGGGCAGGTGATGCTACCGCAGCCCGATCTGGATTTGCAGCGCCAGCCCGGCGAGCGCCGCGAAGCCTGGCGGCGGCGGGTCGCCCGGCGCCCGCGCTGCTCCGGCCGGCTGGCCGCCGCCCGCATCGGCAAGCCGCTTGCCTTTTCAGGCTGGGACGTCCAGGACGGCGCGCCCAAACCGACGTTCCTCGCCGTGCCCGCCGGTTCCGTCTACCTGTTTGAATGCCCAGAACCGGCGGATGCCGCCGCCCTGGCCGCCGCCTTGTCCTGGAACGGCGGGAGCGGCTCCGAACTCGGCAACCGCCGGTCAACGCTGTTTGGCGAAAAGGGATTCGGGCTCGGCGTGTGTTCGGGCCTGCAGCAACCGGTCGAGAAGATCAACCGCTAACCGCAAGGAGGGAAGGAAACTGCCATGAAATCGAAACTGATGACCTTGTTCACGCGCACCCCGTTACACATCGGCGCCGGCAGCAGCGTCGGCGCCATTGACCAGCCGATCGTCCGCGAGCGACACACCCGGTTTCCCATTATCCCCGGAACCTCGATCAAGGGGGTTCTGGCCGATTTGTGGGTCGAGCCTGGCAAGCCGCGCTCCCCGGATGCCGTCTGGCTGTTTGGGGCCGAAGACGCCAAAGCAGCCTCGGCCGGCGCGCTTCTGATCGGGGAAGGCAAGTTGCTCGCGTTTCCCGTGCGATCCGCCAAAGGCTGCTTCGCTTGGATTACCTGCCCGTTGACCCTCAGCCGTCTGGCGCGGGATACCGGCAACGCTGCGCTACCGATTCCGTCACTGGCCGACCACCAGGCCCAGTCCCCAGCCGCCATGCGGATTAATGGAACGGTCATCCTGGAGGAATACGTCCTGGAATCGGCGGAAGTGCCCGGTGATGCGCTCGTGGACGCCTTGCGCCCGTTGTCCACAGATGCCGTTTGGACCCAGCTTAAGGACAAGCTGGTCGTGCTGTCGGATGAACTCTTTGCTTACTTCGCCGAGCATGCCTGCGAAGTGGCGCAGCACATCCGTATTGACGATCAAACGGGGACGGTTGCGCCGGGGGCCTTGTTCAACCAAGAGAATGTCCCCTCCGAAACCCTGTTCTATGCGGTTCTCAACGCCCAGGACCAGAAAAGCGGCGACCCCTCGAACCGCCGCCCGGCGGAAGAGGCGCTGAACACCCTGGAACAGCGGTGCCGCGAGGCCGGATGCATTCAGATCGGCGCCGACGAAACCACCGGCCTCGGCTGGTGTTCGCTGAACTTTGCGTAACGAGGAGGGATCATGAATAATCTCGAACAAATCCGGGCCATAAACGCCTTTGAGGCCGCGACGCAAAACCAGTTCCGGGGCGCGCATGACGGCGAAGTGGTCAAGAAGATCCCCGCGCAGATCCGGCAGAACGGTCTGCTCGGGGCGCTGGCCTTTGCCAAGGAAAACGACGAAAAAAAGACCGGCCATGCGGACGTGTTTCGCGCCCTGATCCGCCACCTGGCGTCGTTAAAGCGCCTGCCGGGTAATATCAAGGACTTGGACGCCCTTATCCGGCATCTTGGCGGATGCGACGAAGGCGAATTGCGCACGGTGACGGCCGAAGCCATGGCTTATCTGAATTATCTGCGGCGCTTTGCCCAAAAGGGCAACGGCGCGCGCCAGGAGGGATGACCATGCCGACAACCGCAACCCGAAGAATCCAGACACTTCTCGGCGGCACCTTCCAGAAATGCGAATCGTCATCGTTGCGGATGGAAAAGCTTGTCATCCTCGAAGAAGATGACCGAAAAAAAACGGAGATCCAGCGCATCTGCGATTGTGCAAATAAGCACGCCCTTGTTGAAGGCGTATTTCGCGGGCGTTCATTGCCCGGAGCGGCGCTGATGGCGCGCACGCTGCAATCGCGCCTGATCATCAACCAGGCCGGCGGCATCCTGGAAAACGCGGGGCTGTGCCTGCACCGTAACTTCGGGGTCGCCATGATCCCGGGCTCTGCGGTCAAAGGCATCGCCCGCGCGGCGGCCATCGAAAAGATTCGTGCGGCGGCGGCGGACACCAAACCCGGCCTTCTGCTTCAGACGGCCCTTGCCTTTGGATGGTGCGAATCCGATTGGTTGGAAAAGCGGCAAAACGGGCGGTATATATCGGACTTTGCCTTCGCCCTCGAGCCCCAGGCGCTTAATCCCGTGTGGGAGGAGGTCGCCTTGAAATTAATGTCGTGCTTCATCGCGCCCCGGGCAGCCCTGAATTCGGGTCGGCCTTGGAAATCGCTCCCGAACTTCCAAGGCCTGGTGGCGTTCCTGCCCGCCCTACCGCTTGAGAAGCCAACACTGGTTGTTGACCTGGTCAATTGCCACCACCCGGCCTATTACGGCGCACGCGGGAATGGGGAGGCCCAAGACACGGAAAATCCCATCCCCAACTTTTTCCCGGCCGTTGAAGCCGGCGCCTGCTTCGAGTTCTGCCTGGCCCCGGTCTCGCGACCGCTGCCGGGGCTGCCCGATGGCCTGAAGGCGCCCGAGTTGGTCGGCTTCGCACGGCAGTGCCTGGCAGAGGGGCTGGAGGCCCGCGGCGCCGGGGCCAAGACAAATGCCGGTTACGGCTGGTTTGCGGAAGATCCCGAACGGACCCGGCGAATGGAGGAGGAAAAAGAAAAAGCTGCCGCTGAAAAGGCTAAGGCCGATGAGTTGGCGAAGCGCCCGCCTGAAATCCGGGAAGCCGATCGTTACCTGAACTCGCTGGGTAACAATAATCCGGGCCGCATCGGCACGTTGAAAGGCCAGATGGCGAAAATCGCACAATTGGAAGAGGCCGAGCAGCGCAATCTCTGCCTGGTTCTGAAGGATTTGCTGCCCGACATTTGGAAGCAGGACGTTGCCGACGCCGCCCGGGCGAAGGGAGCGGACGACAAAAAAGGCGGCAAGGCGTTCAAGCGTGTCAATGCCGTGCGGCCGGTTGCCGAAAAACTTGGAGTGGAATTGCCATGAAACAGCTAGTCTGCCGCCTGGAATTCATCACGCGCGCCTTCTGCGGCGGTGCGGACCCCGAAACACGTGTGGAAATCCGGGCGCCGTCCATTCGCGGACAACTGCGCTGGTGGTTCCGGGTCCTCGGCGGATTCACATCCCTGCATCCAATTTCGTGCCGCGAGCAGGAAGCCTTTGTTTTCGGCAGCGTGGCGGGAAAGGATGGGCAAGCCAGCCAGCTTCAGGTCCGCGTCAGGCCCATGGCGCAAATCCCGTCCACCCCTGTGCGGGCCGAGAATCTAGGCTTCGGGATGAACTCGCCCGAAGGATACTTGCTGTTTCCAATGAGGCAGAAGCCAAGAGCCGGCATTACCCAGCCAGCCAGTTGGCCGGGCTTTGAACTCCACCTGGCTTGGCGCGGTCCCGATGAAAATTGGGAGGATATTCAGGCGCTGGCAACTGTGTTTGGCCATCTGGGCGCGCTCGGGTTCCGGTCCCGCCGCTGTATGGGGGCGCTGGCCTTTCAGGGCGAGGCTCCCGTGCCTCTCCAAGCCGCGTTGGCCAGATTTCAACGGCCACAGGACATCATCATCAAACAACTGCCGACGCAGGATTCAACAGACGCCACCCAAAAACTAGCCAACTGGCTTAAAGGCTGGCGGGCGTATGGCCGATCGCCGAATCTGTCTACTGGCCCGGGGTTCCGATACGCAAAAACCGATCATGACACCGGGTTGGGACAAGGCTCTGTCGCTTATCGACCGGCCCTCGGCTTGCCGGTCATCCAGCGGTATTCGAGCCTGCGGCAAACAAACACCTGGGAAGAGAACCAAAAAAAAGGGGCGGGGCGATTTGCTTCGCCCGTCCTGTTGCGCCCCTATCGCCGCCCGGATGGGCGCTGGCTGGCCTTGGTGATCTTTGTGGAATCGCGCAAATGGCCTCAAAACAAGCAGGCCTTCCTCAACGGGCAGGCTGTGCCGGTTTCGCTGGACCTGTACAACGCCATGAAGGCTGACTCTCATCTGCAACCGTTCACAGCTTAGGAGCCCCCGGTGAATCCACATCAGTTTGACACCATCATTCACCTGGTCGGCGAGCAGCCGTTGCCGATCTATATCGGCATGCTGCAGTTTTCGTGTCCCCGCCACATTCTGGCTGTTACGGATCGGACTCGCCCGGTGGGCGCAGCCCTGAAGCAGGTTGCGGCGAAGCGCGGGCTCGAGGCTGACCTGCTCGACGTGCCGGCCTATGACGGGCGGGCGGCGGGGGACGCCTTTGACGCCCTGCTGAATGGGCGGGGGCCAGGCTCAGCGGCGCTCAACCTGACCGGCGGCACCAAGCCGATGTTTTCGGGCGGATACCAGGCCGGCCTGAAAGCGTGCGCCCCGATGTATTACGTGGAAACCACGCGCCGCGAGCTTCACTGGCTTGGCGAGGCGCCCCGCAAGGAGCCGCTGCGGCCCACGATGGATTCGGTAAAAACCTTTGTCGAGCTGGCCGGATGCCGCCTCAACACGGACGTGGGCGAGCACTGGGCCGGATGGACGGAACAGAACGGGAGCTTGCTCGCGGCGTGTTGGAAGCACCGCGAAGCTCTTGGCCGCTGGCAGGGCGAATTGGCCCGCAGGGGTTACAGCCAATACCTGGGAGTGCCGTTCCAGAGCCAATGGAATGGCCGGGGTGTCCTGCTGGCTGCCGAGCTGAAAGGCCCCCCGGATTACGCCGGCGCACTGAAAATCGGCGATTTCGAAAAGCGTGAGTCTCCCTGGATGGACTTGGCCGGCTTTCTCACCGGCGGCTGGTTCGAGCGGCATACCTACCGGCACTTGCTGCTGCTCCGGCGCAGCGGCCGGCTGCGCGACATGATTCTGAATGCCGCCGTGGAAACTGCAACATCGGGACCGGAATCGCAGAAAGCGATCCAGGAATTCGACATTGCCTTCACAGACGGCTTCTGCCTGACAATTGTCGAATGTAAGGCCGGCGCTGTCAACCAGGACCATGTCCAGAAACTTGAAAACCTGGTCCAACGGTTTGGCGGCCATTTCGGCCGCGGCATCCTCGCCAGTGTATTCAAATTTCAGAAGCCCATGGAACGGCGGATCTTGAGCCTCAGCCGGATCGCGGCAATCACGGAGAGCGCGTTGATGGGAAATCCAGATGCCTTTCTGACTGCCGACGCCGGAACGCTCCTTTCATCGCCATCACAGACGCATTCCTGATTGGACCCAACCGTTTGCGCATAGATCGCGGTCGCTATTTAAGGCCGCAGGACTGGACATGCCGCAGCAATCTGCACGATCGGGTCCGCAGAAATCGCGCCTGAATTCCGGAAAAAGCCGTAGTTGTCGGGTTCTGATTATGCAGAAACACGATTAACCGTTTGCGATGCACAGGCGCACGGAGAGAATTGGCGGTGTCCGGGAGCCCCATGCCCAGCCTGATCCTCAACGGCAGAGGCACTGATGCCCGGCTGGATTCACATCACGTTGTGATCAGCCGACATGAGGGCGATGCGTCGTCCCCACCGCGCCATGTTCCGCTCCACGATGTGGACCGTGTGGTTGTCGTCGGCCAACCTCATATATCCATGGCCGTACTCTGCGAGCTGATGAAGCGTGGCCTTCCGGTTTCCTTCCTCACCCCCGCCGGTCGCTGGCTGGGTACTCTGTCGCCGGACAACAACCTGAACGCGGCCCGCCGGCTGGCGCAATATGACCGCAGCCGGGACGAAACCCTTTCCGTGCCTGTCGCCCGCGCCCTGATCGCCGCCAAGCTCCAGAATGCGCGCCGAGTGCTTCAACGTCTGGCCGCCAACCGATCAGAAACCCAATTGCCCGCTCATGCACAGTGCCAGGAGGAGATCAAACGCCTCATTGGGCGCACCACCCGGGAAACCGACCTGGAATCCTTGCGCGGCTTGGAGGGACTCGGCAGCGCTCGGTATTTCGGTCAGTTGAAGCGCTATTTCCCTGAACACATGCCGTTTCCCGAACGGTCGCGACGTCCTCCCCGCGATCCAGCTAATGCGCTTCTCTCCTGGACCTATACCATCGTCCTCGGCGAGTTGGATGCTCAAGTGCGGTCGCACGGCTTGGATCCGGGGATCGGTTTCCTCCATCGCCTGAC
>JAAZAB010000134.1 GCA_012514555.1 Lentisphaerota bacterium | reverse complement strand
TTCAGAGCAATCGAATATCCAATATCCAACAAGGAACTCCCAATATTCATCGGATTCCTTGGATATTGGATATTCCGCGTCGGAGGTTGGGCGTTGATGTCTTTCACACTAGACTCACCACGTAAGGCGGGAAAGGGACAAAATAAAAGCAGTTCGCTCGCGCGCAGCGCGAGGGAACCGCTCTTTTTAGGATCAAAGATGGCGGCGATGTTCATGGCCGGGTTCTGCGCGGCGCTTTCACTCGAATTCGATCACCACCATGTCGTGAACCTCGAAGTCTCTCAGGCGGGCCGCGGTTCCGCCGGCGGCGGCTGCGAATGCGACTTCGGTGTCCGTGTCAGGGTAGAACATGCGCTTGATTGCCTTGCCCTCGGGCGGATGCACGATTATCTCCGCGCCCTTGACCGAGTCGGACTTCGGATCGTAGTCGAGCAGGTGGACCATCCACCGTCCGTGTTCCGGCTGCTGCCGGACCGTCACCTCGACCTCCTTCGAGACGCCCGCGACCTCCGCCGGCAGCGCGGCGCCCTGGTGCGCCAGCCCGCCCCTGACCATCGCGGCCAGCAGTTCGCGCACGTTCGGCCAGAAGTCGTACTTGTTCGACTGCATCTCCCATTGCGACGCGACGTGGCACAGGCCGGGATAGGCCGGCGTCCAGAAGAAGCACAGGCCACTGCCGGCCTTGTTCACGGTCAGCGCCGGATCGCCGTTGGCGAACGCCGCAAGCAACTTTGCGGAGGAGAGCTTGACCCTGTCATAGCCCAGAGGCATGTCGTATTCGCAGGCCGCGCCCGGGGCGATTCCGGGCAGGACCGCGGAAGCGCCGTCCGCAACCTTGTACAAGCCGAGCGACTTCACCGGCTTGACCTCCCGGTGGATATGGTCGTTGAAACGCCCGGGAACCAGGCCTGAGACGACCTTGGACACGGTCTCGCCGGCGCCCGGCTTCCAGCAGAAGGTGTCGTTCCTGTCCGGATCGGAGACCGCGGCGTCCCCCGCGTAACTCACCCCGAAGAGGTCCGCGAGCAGGTAGTCGTTCCGCGGCTCTCCGGACGGATCGAACAGAGAGGTGGTGCCGCCGCAGATCAGCGTGCCGCCGTTGCGCACCCAGTCTCGGATCAGCGCCGCCTGGCCGTCGAGAATCATTTTGCCGTCCATGAGCACAAGAACGCGGTAGCGCGCGAGCTTTTCCGGGGTCATTGTTTCCGCCCAGATGATGTCGGCTGGAATCTGCGACTGGCTGAGCGCCGTCCAGAGCGCGCACTGGTGCTGGTCCCAGCGCAGCGGCAGGCTGGCCCCGTAGCGGTTGACAGGGTCGAACGCCAGGCTCCCAAGGTCCGCGCACAGCAGGCCGACGTTGGCTGCCGAGGCGGGAATGGCAATGTAGTCCCGGATCTTGCGCGCCTTCTGAAAAACCTTTTTCACGTTGCCCCACCGGGCGGCGTCCCAGTTCCACATGTCGTAGGTGGAGCCGTGCTCGAAAACCTGGTGGAACGCGAACGAGTAGAAGCACCCGCCGTGCATGAGGTGCTGCGCAAAGCCGCGGACCGCGTGCTCCTCCGAAGGCGTGTACCAGTTGTAGAACTCGGCCATGGCCGGGCGCGCCTCGCCGTCCATGAACATCTCCATCAGGTACCCGTTGTACCGCCCGAAGCACTGATAGGTTTCGGGGCCGTTCGCGTCAATGACGCTGCCCGCCTTCCCCGCCATGCCGGGATACTTGCGCAGCTGAATTTCCGAAATGCTGTAGGTGAAGGCGCAGCCCTTTCGCAGGCCGCGCATCCATTCCTGGGATTCCCGCCAGGAGTCCGCCAGCTTCTCCCCGGCGCACTGGAGGAACGCCGACTTCAGCGGACCCGCGCACTGGTTCGTTGACCCAGGGTTGAACCCGCCCTTGTCGCTCCAGGTGTTCCAGTCCCTGCCCAGCACGGTGTCGTGGTCCTTGAGCCCGAGCTTTTTGCGGTAATCCGCGCCATGTCGGCTCTTCAGCCAGGCGTCGAACTCCGCGCCCGAGAATCCCATTTCCGGCCATGTTTCCTCGCTCCAGAAGCCGTGGAATGCAGGCTCGTCCTCGTACCGCAGGATCACGATTTCCGCGCCCGCCTTTTCAACGCCGCTGCCGGGCCCGGGCAGCACGTCGATCCAGAGCAGGCCGAGCTCGCCGGCCGCCTCGACCATTTTCGCATGGGCCTCCGGATCGCCCAGGGGCCGGCCCCAGGAATCGTGAATCCCGGTCATTCCTGATTCCCACACGTAAGGCCACAAAACCGACGTATCCTCCAATCGAAACGTGCTTGTGCGGCCGGCCAGCGCGTTGAAGCGCCGGGTCAGCCCGTAGAACTTGTCCCTGCCGGCCAGGAACCCGGCCTGCCTGATCCCCGGCGCCCTGCGGCCGCCCGCCTTGATCTCAGCGACGGCAAGCTGGGCATGGACTTGCAGGCCCATGCTCTTGGAGCTCGAGTATATGTTCGTAATGGGCTTGTTGCCGCGCTCCGCTTTCGGGGCGTCTTTCGCCTCCGCGGCCAGCTTTTCCAGCGCCGGCACGGACGAAGCCTCGCCAATGTGCCCAAGCGCGCGTATCGCCGCAAGCCTGAGCGCGCGCGGCGCGGCATCCTTCGGATCGGACTTGGCCGCAATGTCAATCAGCGCGGGAACCGCCTGCTTCGCCTTGAGCCAGCCCAGGCCCATTACTGCGTTCTCGGCGGTCCAGGCATCGGGGTGCCTTGCCAGCGCCATCAGCGGCTTGATTGCCCGCGCGTCCCCGATCTGGCCAAGGGCCTGGGCCGCGCGCCGGCGCAGGGGCAGGTCAGCGCTTTCGGCCAGCTTGACCAGCTCAGGAACCGCCTCCCTGGACTGCATCCAGCCCAGGCCCAGGACCGCGTTGACCCTTACCGCCTCGTCTGCATCCCCGAGCGCCCGGATCAGGGCGGACGCCGTCCCGGGCTCCCCTATCCTGCCGAGTTCCAGAACGGCGTCGCGGCGGGCGGCCGCGTTGGTGGAAGCGCACTGCGCGACAAGGCCGGGAATCCCCGAAAGGTCCCGCCTGCGCTCCGCGGCGAGCTTCGCCGCCTTTGCCGCTTTCACAGCCCCCCGGAATGCCGCAATAGCCTTGTCGGCGCGTGCAATCAGCTCGTTCTTCCGGGCCTCCGGCAGCAGCTCTTCGGAAATGGCCGCGCCGTGCAGGAACATGGCGACGGTTTTCGAAGCCATGCCGCCGTTCATTCCGGACTTCATCGCCTTTTTTTCGGCGTCCGTCCTGCC
>JAAZAB010000133.1 GCA_012514555.1 Lentisphaerota bacterium | reverse complement strand
CTCGGCTGAGGGTATGCTCATGTCAGGATAGGTTTCTTCGCACCAGAAGCCGCCGAACGCCGGCGCGTCCCCGTATTTCAGAAGCACCACTTCGGCGCCGGGCTTTTCAAGGCCGTGCGTTCCGTACTTGCCGGACACATCCCTGCTCCCGAAATTGTTGCCGCCCGTGGGCATGACGTCAATCCAGAGGAGATCGAAATCGCCGGCGGCCCTGACCAGCTCCGCGTATTTTTCCGGATCGGGATAGTTCTCCTCGCCCCACGCCTGGTGAACGCCGGTGAAGCCGGCTTCCCACAGGCACGGGAACAGGGCCGCGTGGTCGTCCGCGAAATTAGAATCGCGCAGGATGGAGGAGCGCCCGGCCAGGGCATTGAAGCGTTTCGACAGGCCGTAGAACTTGTCGGAGGCGGCCAGCGCATCGGCCTGCCTGATCCCCTTCTCCTTCCGGCCGCCGGCCTTGATCTCCGCCGCCGCCAGTTCGGCAAGCCCCTGGAACCCCAGCGAGTCCGCCGTGGAATAGATGTTGGTTATGCGCTTGCCGCCCCTGCGGCCGGCCGGGAAATCGCCGGCCTTGGCGGCCAGTTCCTCCAGCACCGGCAGGGCCGAGGCGTCGCCGATATGACCAAGCGCGCGGATCGCGGCCAGCGCCAGGCCGCGCTGCCGGGCATCAGCCTTGTCCGCGCCGGACACCAGCTTCAGCAGCGGCCCGGCCGCAGCCCCGGCCTTGAGCCAGCCCAGCGCGAAAATGGCATTCTCGGCCGTGTCGTAATCCTGGTCGCCAATGAGACCTGCCAGCGTCTTGACAGCCCGGTCATCCCCTATCTGGCCCAGGGCCTGCACCGCGCGCCTGCGCAGCGCCGCGTCCTTGCCCCCCGCCAGCGTCAGCAGTTCGGGCACGGCCTCCCTGGACTGCATCCAGCCCAGGCCAATGATGGCGTTTACCCTGACTTTCCCGTCGGAGTCCTTGAGCATCTTGATAAGGGTCTGAACGCACCTGGCATCGCCGATACGGCCCAGCTCAATGACGGCTTCAAGCCTGGCTGCCGCGGCGGATGAAGAGCATTTCACGATCAGGCCGGGCACTGCCGCCTGGTCGCTCCTGCGCTCCGCGGCAAGCTTGGCCGCCTTGGCCGCCTTGACCGAAGGCCGGAGATCCGAGATCGCCTTGTCGGCCCGGGAAACCAGCTCCTTCTTCCGGGCGTCGGGCATAAGTTTTCCGGAAATTTCTTCGCCATGCAGGAACATTGCGACGGTCCTTGGCGCGAACGTGTCGCCAAGCCCGGCCTTCATCTTTGCCTTGGCTTCGTCGGTCTTGCCCGGCGCCGACTCGATTCTCCGCAACACGTTGGATCGGCTGAGAAAGGGGTTTTCAGCGGCGAGTTCTTCCGCCGTCATTTTGTCGATGCCGGCCCTGGTTTCAGCCATGATTTTCTGGAACCTGCCGTCCAGCTCCGCCACCGCCTTTTTAAGCTCGCCTTCCGCCGCCTGGCAGGCGGCAAGCTGATCACCCGAAAGATGCCGGCTCATGTATTGCAGCGTGTACAGCCGGCTCTCAAGGGGAACGGCTAGCTGGTTGCGAAGCGTGGGAATGACTCCCGAGCCGCGATCCGGCCCGCGCTCGTTGAGGGTCCAGTCCCAGGCCCGCTCGCGCCGCAGGAAATCCAGGTCGGCCCGGGCCTGCTGCCTGGCCTTCCCGGCATCGGAGAGCTTCGGCGCTCCAGCCAGCCAGCCGGCCGTTTTCAGCATAACCTGGCGCGACGTGCCCTCCATGCCGTTCGACTTGGCGTCGCTGCCTATGAACGCGCCCAGCAGAAGGTAGCGTCCGCCGTGGATTTCGCCATACACGCCAACGGGATCGCCGCCGCTGGCCGCGAAGACCTTGCCGGCCGGACCCGGCTTGATGACAAGGTGATCCCAGCCCCCGGGGCAGAAGGGCTTATCTATCGCCCTGGCCAGCTCGCTGTCGCCGGAGCCGGCGATGTACGGGCCGTTGACACGGTTGAAGGTCTCGCCCACTTCCGGGAAAAACGGACGGTTGCAGGTACGCGTGTAGCCGCCGCGGAACGCGCCGGCAAGCACGCCCTTGCCGGAGGCCACGAACTTGACCACGGCGCGCCGGGCGTTGAAATCGGCAAACCAGTACGCATTCCAGCCGCCCGGCAGGAAAACCACGTCCAGGCCGGCCAGCTTGGCCTCGTCGGACAGGTCCTTGCCCGCGAGAATGACAGTCTGCCAGCCGTCATCCTGGAGGGTTTTCAGCATTCCCTCCGCGATGGCGGAACGCTCATCTTTCCATATTCCGATCGCTTTGCCCCAGCTTGGCCGCGCCGCAAAAACGCAGGCCAGCGCCGCAAACGCAACCACCGTCTTCCGCATCGAACTCATGTTTGCACTCCTTGTCATTTTTGCTTTCTCCACGCAGGCGCGCTCACCTGGCGCCGCCGGCCGCGTTGAACTTAAGGGCGTACACGCACCCGTCGGCGCCCGCGACAACGCATTCCGAGGCTTTCTTGTTCCCGTCCAGCTCGACGGCGCGCACGAACCTGACCCCGCCCTTGACGCTGAACATCGCCATCTTCCGGCCATTGCCGTCAATGACGCGCATGCATCTGTCGCGGCAGTCGAGGAGAAAATCCTTTCGTCCGTCGCCATCCAAGTCGCCGAAGTCAATGTCGCGCGGGGCATCCCCCGCATCGAAGCGGAACAGCTGCCTGGCCGCGGCGTCAAACACGTACACCATGCCGCTGTCGGCGCCGACAATGACCTCCTTTTTGCCGTCTCCGTCAAGGTCGGCAAACTTGATGACCGTGATGATGGCGGAAATCTGGCAGCCGGCCCGGGCCTTGGTGTTCCATGGAACGCAGAACTCCATGTACCCCATCCGGTCCCCGATCACGATATCCCCTTTCCCGTCGCCGTCGAGGTCGCCCATGGCCACGGCCGAAGGGCCCGCGTGCCATGTCATCGAGAAGCTCCCGATGCGCTGGCCCGTCCGGCCCCTGAGGATGTGCCCCGAATAGTAGTCGTTGCCGATTGTCATCTCGCTTGCGCCGTCGCCGTCGAGGTCATACGCGGCGCCGCACGTAGAGGGATGCTTCACCTGGTTCAGATACTTCCACAGCTGCCTGCCCTTGTGCGAGAAGCCGTACGCGTACTCGAAAGCGCCCATGCCGATCTCAAACTCGCCGGCCGCATTGGGCTCCGACGCGTAAAGGGTCAGGGGCGGAAGCGGAAGCGAAGTCTCCCAGAGCCTCTCGCCGCCGGCGTCAATGCATGAGAGGAGCCATGCCTTGTTCCCGCTGGCGGTTATAATCTTCCTGTCGCCCGGCGGTCCTATCACGGCGCGCAGCTCGCCCGAAATGCCGCGCAAGGCAGGAATGCTCACCGTCGCCGTGGACCACACCGGCTTTCCTTCGTGGGACAGGGAAGTCACGTAGCCGGAGGCCGTGCCTGCCAGGATCTCGGATTTGCCGTCCCCGTCGCGGTCTGCCGTTTCCAGCCATTGCACCCCCTTCATGCCCTCCATCTCG
>JAAZAB010000132.1 GCA_012514555.1 Lentisphaerota bacterium | reverse complement strand
GCGTCCGCCGTAACCGGCGCCGCAGCCGCTGTTGCCCCGCCCCGGGCCTTTTTGGGACGCATACCCTTTTCCGGTCGCATTGATCGCCCCGTCCGGGCCGACGACCAGGTTGCCGTTGATGGAGACCCGGAGCCGGTTCGTCTCGCCGCCCGAATTCGCAGCATGAGTCCACACGCCGTTGCTGATCGTGCAATTGCCGGTAATGGTTAAGTTTGTGAATCCGGCCGGGCCGTAGACGGTCGCCACTGTGACCGTGCCCCGATAGCCGATCTGCGACCATGAACCAATAACGAGATTGGTCATGTTCCATGTCATGTTACTGTGGGAGCCGGCGTCAAGCACGATGTCGTCGCCCGCTTGCGGCGCCGTTCCGCCCCAGTTCGCAGGCGTGGTTGCCAGCCCGTTGGCTCCGGCACCGGTCCAGGTGCGGGCCGCCGCAGAAGCCGGCATGCACAAATGCAGACAAACACCAAACACCGCAGCCCTGAGCCAGGCAGAAGCCGCGGGATTCCCCGATTTAGATGTCAGCACATTCATGACCCCATTTTTCTCCAGCGCGTGATATGCCCAGCTTACCCCGCATCGCGCGGGATCATTCCCCTTCGCCTTCGAGGTTGCGAAGGCGCAGCTCCTGAAGCTCCGCCTCGCTTGCGGTTTCGTGGTACACTTCGATCTCGTTGACGGCCGCCGGGCGGTTTTCCTTTTCGCCCAGGATTTTGAGCCGCAGGTGCCGGAATTTCAGGTAGCTTGAATTGAAGCCATCGACCACGCCCTGGAAGCTGGCGAGCTCCGCGGCGCGCGGGTAAAGGGGGTCAATCGTGACCCCGGCCCCGGGGCGTTCAAACACGACCTTGTGCCAGTCCGGGCTCTTCTCCCAGCCGCCGGCGAGATTCGGGGCTTCCGCGGCCGAGACGAACACCTCGTAGCGGTACTCGCGCACCACCGGCTTTCCGCTGACCTCCACAAGGCCCTGCTGGCGCGACTCCATAGTGACGCCGTCAACATCGGACATGCTGACTATCCCGAGGTTAGGCATGGTCCGGGCGCCGTAGATGTTCGGGCTTCTCGATCCGGCGTTGATCAGCATGGCGATTCCGAGCCGGCGCGCCACGCGCAGCATGGCCATGCTGTAGAAGGTGGCAGGGGCCTCCCACACCACGTCGCCGCTGAAGCCGTAATCCCGGCGCAGGGTGTTGACCAAGTCCCCGGCCTGCCTGAATATGCGATCCTCGTATATGTCGAACGGCTCGAACTCGTTGCGCTCCGCGTCGAATTTAGGAAAAGCCACCGTCGTTGTGGGCCCGACAGGACCCTGTCCCATGCCAAAATTGTGCGTATCCCACTTCGTGTAAATGCCGGGCTCGCACAGCCCCGAATCCATCATCTCCCGGATCTGGGGCGGGGTGAGAAATTCTTTGTCGGCGCCCTTGAGTTCCCAGCAGGTCGTCACGAATTTCATCCGCCGGTCTTTCAACAGCTTGAAGGCATGCTCATAAATCCCCCTCTGCCCGGTGCAGAACATGATGACCACCGGCTTCTCGACGCCGGCCGGCAGGCGGCTGGTCCGGATGAAGCGCAGCATGTCCGAAAAGAACACGCCCCGGTAACCTTGCGCAATAAGCCAGTCCAGCATGACGGCAAGGTTTTCGACCTTCATGCTGTTCCCCCGGCCCTGGCCTTCCGGG
>JAAZAB010000131.1 GCA_012514555.1 Lentisphaerota bacterium | reverse complement strand
GGGATCGCCGCGAAGCGCCTTCACGGCCTTGGGAAAATACCCGGACAGGCGGGCCTTGAGAATGGGCAGCTCGTACGGCAGCGCGGTGTTGACGATGAAGTCCACTCCCCCGATGAACGGGATGATGTTCTTCAGCTCGCTGCGCCGGACATAGTGCCAGTGCGTCAGGGTGCTCATCGGCTGGGAATTCCTGTGAAGGCTGTCGCGTATCATGCGGCGCATGAGCCGGTTGTCGGCCCAGCGCATGAACACGCCATCCCCGGCGTGGAACTGGCCCAGCGTCTCGACATACAGCCGGAACTTGCTCTCGTCGGGCACGCTGGCGGTCATGTCGCGGAACAGCCCGTGCAGGCTGTCGATCAGCAATATCTCGCCGGGCTCGAGCCGGAACTCGATGGCATTAAGCGTCCGTATTCCGCTTTTGAAATCGTAGCGCGGCATCCGGACGGTCCTGCCGTCCAGGAGCTGGACGAGGTGCTCATTGATCAGCTTCAAATCGAGGGAGTGCGGGTTCTCGTAGTCGTAATCGCCGAACTGGTCTTTCGGGTGAGTCTCGAGGTCGAAAAAGTAATTGTCCACGTTGATGGTCTTCAGCTTGATTCCCCGGGCTTGAAGGTGCTCGCCGATCTTGCAGGTTGTCGTGGTCTTTCCGGACGAGGACGGGCCGGCGACAATCGCGATCCGCAGCGAGCCCGCCCGGTCGATAATGCGGGCAGCGCAAGCCTTGAGCTCGCGCTCGTAGCGCTCGTCGGCGGCGCGAATCAGCCCGGGAAACCGGCCGTCCGCCACGAGCGCGTTGAGGCGCGGCACCGAATCGCACTCGTGATGCAGGTTCCAGCGCAGGACTTCGTATATCTTCTTGTACGGGATGTTGTCGGTGACTTCGAACGAGCTCTCGCGCCTGGCCCGCGCCTTGGCGCGCGCGCCGCGGTACTCCATGTAGACGCCCGCAAGCTCGGTCTCGCCGGCCTTGAACAGGATTTCCACCACCCGGTCCTGGATGTCCTCAACGCTGGGCATCGCGGAACCGTCCTCCGCGGAAATCGCGCGCTCCACTTCTTCCGCAAGCTGCTCCGACCTGGCCCGGTCGGCGCGGTCAATGGAAGCCATGGCTCTAAAGATTGCAGTGCTGATTCGGTCGCGGTCATATCGGACTATGCTGCCGTCGCGCTTGATGATTTTTTCGATTCTGCATTTCACTGGGCTGCTCCTTGAAACAAGACCGGACGGGCCTCCGCGAAAAACCGCATTTATACCCCTTGGCGCGCCGCATGGCAAGGCATGCCCGGGGCCCCTGAAGATTGCGCGGCCTCCGCGGGCGCCGCCGGATTCCTCACCCGAGCCCGATTTGCGGGGCGGCCTCGCGCATGCCCATGATCACATCCGAAACCAGCTCCTCAAGCCCAAACCCGAGCATTTGCGCGCCTTTTTCAATCACCCCGCGGTTCACTCCTGCCGCAAATCCCTTCTGTTTCCATTTTTTCAGAACGGAGGCCGGCGCGAGATCCATGACGCTCTTTGACGGGCGCACCAGCGCGCATGCGGCGACCAGCCCCGTCAGTTCGTCAACCGCGTAAAGCGTCTTCTCCAGGACCGACAGCGGCGCCACATCCGAGCAGGCTTCCCAGCCGTGGGATATGGCTGCCCTGACGTATTCCTCCGGCCAGCCCCGCTCTTCCAGAATGGCTTTTGTCTTCGCGCAGTGCTGTTCCGGAAATTTTTCATAGTCGAGGTCGTGGATAAGGCCAATGACGCCCCACTTGTCCTCGTCTTCGTGCAGCTTCAGGGCCATGAATCGCATTACGGCTTCGACCGCGAGCGCGTGCTTTATGAGCGGCTCGCCTTGCGTCAGTTCCCGGAGCAGGGCAAGCGCTTCTTCCCTCGTCGGAATGTGAGATGTCACTGGTCTCCTTTCGCAGTTGATTATTCTGGTTGCCGGCGTACGGTGCCGGGCGGGCTTGACATTATTTTCCCGGCTTGCCCCTTGGATCGGGGAACCGCAAAGCCATGACGAACTTCTCCCACTCCTGCTGGAATGCGGCCATGTCTGTTTCGTTCAACACCGCTTTCAGCGCGGCCTGTCACGTCCTTCCGATGCCTTCCAGCAGCTTGCACAGCGCAGAAGCCATGGCGGCCGGATATATGTCCGGGCGTCTGATGTTGAAGATGAAGCGGCCGGTATCGCCGCCCGCGGGCCGCCATGTCGTCCGCCCGTCGTCCGCGCATGTCACTTCCACCGGCGCGAAGTCGAAAAGCGGATCCTTGACGCAGCCGTCCGGCAGAAGGCCATCGTTCGCGTCCACTCCCATTCCGCCGGCATGCAGGATGGCCGCCGTGCTCCACATGCTTCGAGGCTGCCGGCCGAACTCCGACGCCAAGCCGGAATCCGGCGGGCCCGCCAGGCAGCGCAGGTATTTGGGATCCGGCGATCGGCTGAGCATGTATATGAAGAAGTTGCACAGCGGCCCGCTGAGCCGACCCAGGATGTCGCCCTGCTTGAAAGAATACCATGTCCCGTTGGGCCCGACCTCGCGGCTCTCCGTCCTGTGCCAGCAGGGGCACCAGTACAAGGCGCAAGGCAGATCGAATATCGCGGCATAGGCGCCCGGGTTCAGCCTGACATTGTATTCGAGCGCGCCCCCGGCCCCGGGATACGCTGAGCCGGCATTCAAGTATATGGCTTTGCACTTGGACTTGAACAGGTCCGGCCGCATCAGCCCGGCAATGGCCACGTCGGTGCACGAGCCGACGATGTTGATGGCGATCGGCTCCGGACTGTCCTGGAGTGCGCGGCATAGCCATTGGGCGGCTGAGTTCTCCGCGGGCGCATCATCGCGCCGGACGTCTCTCCGGTGCCGCATTTGGCGAGCCGTTCCGATGGCGAACGGAACTCCCGCAACGCCCGTGATGAAGCCGAGCTGGGCCATGGCGAGAGTTGCGGGGTCGCCTGCCCGGTGATCCGGCGGGTAATCGAGCATTACCCCGCGCAATTCGAAAGCGCCCCGCATGGCCAGCGCGTATACGGACGCCAGGTCCCAGTGGTCATCCGGGTCTCCATGCGGGTGAAAGAGGTCGGTCTGGTGCACGAGGCGTGTCATTTGTTTTCCCCCGAATGTTCAGCGACGCAAGAATGAACCCGGATTCTGCGATTAATCAGAATGCGGCAGATGCCCGGTATGCAACATGGCGCGAGTATAAGGCACAGGCATCAATACTCAACCCGCAAAATCCGGGCTCAAGCGATTATCAGCATATCCCGGGCAGGGCTGCGCCGCGGGTGCGCCCGCGTCCGGAATGCGGCCGCCGCACAACGGGAAGCCCTGCGGCGCGGCAAACGATGAATGGTGGGCTCTTTTCCCGGCAGGCGAAATGCGCCGCTTCACTCGCGCGCCAGCGTCCGGCCTATGATAAAGCGCCACGCGGCCAGGAAGCCCAGGGCAAAAGCCAGCCAGAGCCAGCGCCTGGCGCCGGCGCCGCCGAAGGACTTGAACTCCACGGCCATGTCCGCGTTGGGATCGACCTGCAACGACCTGGCAAAATCCAGCCTGCGCCCATGCTCGGGCAGCGTCACGCGGATCGCCTGGGCCACGCCGGCGGCCGCCTCCTGCTGCCACAGCATCTTCTGCGACAGGCTGCGCAGGCTGTCGTTCTCCTTGGCGGACAGCTGCGCCTGGGCGCCAGCGCCCTGCGCGGGCTTCAGAGCCTGGCCGGCCTGCGCGGACTGCTGCTCGGCCTGGATGTTCTGCCCCTCCCTCAAGGCATTCCGGCGGCCGACGAGGCCGACCACCGCCTGTTGCTGGATAAGGTTGTTGTACTGGATCCGGGCGTCTTCATTCACGTCGGCTCTGCCCTTGGAATAATTCAGTGCCGATTCCAGCGACTGCCTGGCCAGTTTCTGCTTGCCCTGGCGCGCATACTGCTCGCCGAGAGCCATGACATTCTTGGCCTTTTCAACATCGGCGTCCATCTGGCGCTGGGTGTTCAAGCGGTAGTCCCGGGCATCGAAGCTTGCCGTTTTCGTGATCCGCCCCGGGTCCCGGCATTCCAGCGTGCCGCCGAAAGCGTAATAGAAGCGATTGGGCATGACGTAGAGGGTCCATTGAATATCCTCAAGCGGCAGGTCGAGCCGGGGCCCTTCA
This sequence comes from Lentisphaerota bacterium, assembly GCA_012514555.1. Taxonomy (GTDB): domain Bacteria; phylum Verrucomicrobiota; class Kiritimatiellia; order JAAZAB01; family JAAZAB01; genus JAAZAB01. The sequence continues at coordinate 404 of JAAZAB010000131.1, read as the reverse complement.
AGGCGCCGCGTCAGCCAGCTGTCGGCCGCGCTGCCAGCGTACAATAATTCAACCGCCGCCGGCTCCCCGACTTCCACGGCCTCGAGCGGAATCCGATACTGTTCGCCCTCCCGCGACGGCGCCGCGACCTTGCCGTTCACGAAGGCCGACCACAGCTTGTCCGACGTTTGGGGCAGCCTGATCTTCAGGAACCGCAGGTTCCCCACGTTCATGCGCACGCTCATCTGAGTGAGCATCCGGCCGTCCTCCGACACCACGGACACGAGCCGCGTTTCCGTGACCCTGGCGGGGAGGGCTTGCGCGGACTCATGCCTGGTCACCGACAGAGGGAGCGCGAAATCAGGCTGGATCGTGCGGTAGCACAGGATGGCATCGGACATGTCCCCGGCCCCGAAAGCGGCCGG
>JAAZAB010000130.1 GCA_012514555.1 Lentisphaerota bacterium | reverse complement strand
CGACGGAACAGGGCTGTGACTTCGTCCAGCTCGAAATGATCCTTGGAGATATTGGTAATGACGGCCCAGTCGGGCTCGAATTGAAGCAGGGACCGGTCGCTCTCGTCCGCCTCGATGACCCACAGGTCCGGCGACCCGATCCGGGCGTTGCCCAGCTCCGTATCCGTGACCCAGTTGACCACGGCGCCGCCGTTTACGACCGACGGGTTCATGCCGGCGCATTCCAGTATCCAGCCCACGATGCCCGTGACCGTTGTCTTGCCGGCCGTGCCCGTGACCGCTATGCACGTTCCGCTGCCGACGAGGCGCGCGAGCATTTCGGCGCGATGCACAACCGGGATGCCAAGCTCGGCCGCGCGCCGGACTTCGGCGTTATCCTTCTCTATGGCCGTGCTGAGAACCAGCGCCCGAGTGTCGGGGCGCAGTGCGGAGCCGTCCTGCGGGTGAAGCGCGAAGCCGGCGCGCCTCAGTTTCTCAAGGGCGGGTGTGGGCTGGCCCGCGTCGAGAAAGCGGTCGGAGCCAGTGACTTCCGCGCCGTGCCCCGCCAGCGCGCGGGCAAGCGCGCTCATGCCGACTCCGCCGATGCCCGCCAGGTGATGATGGCCCCCGATCATGGCTCAGGGGTATCGGCCGGGCAGGTCGAGGCCGGCGTTCTCCCTGAGGCCGCAGACGATGTTCATGTTCTGCAGGGCCGAGCCGGCCTGGCCCTTGACCAGGTTGTCGATGTGCGAGATGACTCGCAGCTTGTTCGTGCGCGAGTCAACGTCGACGACCAGGTTGCAGTAGTTGGTGCCGCGCACGTGCGACGACCCTATGCCCGAGTCATGCGGGAAAATGCGGACGAACTTTTCGCTCCTGTAAAACGCCCGGTAGGCTTCCATCACCTGGCCGGGCGTGACGCCCGCGTTGAGCTCGGCGTAGAGCGAGGACATGATGCCCCGGCAGATGGGAACGACCTGCGCCGTGAAGGTCACGCGCGCCGGCGCCCCGGCCTGCAGGCTCAGCTCGCGCTCTATTTCGCACACGTGCTGGTGCCCGGCCAGCTTGTAGGCGTTCATGTGATCGTAGCGCGCCGGGTAATGAAAGCCCGGGCTCGGCTTCTTGCCCGCGCCCGAAACGCCCGTCTTGCAGTCGCAGATAAGGCTGTCAAGCCGGACCAGGGCGTGTTTCACCGCCGGGGCAAGGCCGAGAATGCAGCTTACCGCGAAGCAGCCCGGATTGCCCACCAGCCTGGCGCCCGCGATCCGGCTGCGGTGCAGCTCCGCCAGGCCGTACACGGACTCCGACAGCAATTCCGGCGCCGCATGCGCCGGGTTCCTGCCGATACGGGTCGCGTAGTCGGCATAAGCCTCCGGGGTGTTGAAGCGGAAGTCGCCGCTGTAGTCTATCACGCGCGCGCCGGCCGCCAGCTCGGCCGCGGCGAGCTTCATGCCCACGCCGTCCGGGGTGGACATGAAGACCACGTCCGCGGGCTCCCTTGCGCGCGGGTCGTTCCCGTCGAGCAGGGGCATGTCGCAGAATCCGGCCAGGTGCGGATAAAGCTTGCTGATGGGCGTTCCGATGTCCGCGGCGTCAACCAGGCACGCGATCTCAGCCCCGGGGTGACCCAGCAGGAGCTCGATGATGCCTACGCCGCCGTAGCCGGCCGCGCCGACAACCTTTGCCCTGATCATTTCCGTGCCTCCTTATAATGATGCAAACGCTGTTTTTGTTGACACCCTGTTTCGCGCCCGGCCCCGTTGCCTGGAGCCTTACGCCGCGGTCTTTCCTGTGTATCCGTTCTGCCCGGAAAAGCAAGCGCATTCCGGATGGACCCTTTCCGTCGCCGGGGCGGCGCCCGCCCGTCACCGCAGGCGGAAGTCGCAGACGAGCGGAAGGTGGTCCGAGAGGGTTACCCGGGGCATGTCGAAGCGCGTGACTTCGATTTCCGGGGAGTGCAGGATGAAGTCCAGCTCCCTGCGCGGAGCCCAGCTCGGGAAAGAGGGAAGCGCCCGCTTGTTGGCGTTCTGGAGCCTGGTGGCCGCCATGAAAAGCCTTGTTTCGCTGTCGCCGCTGAAAGCGTTGAAATCCCCGGCTACGATGTGGGGCTTTTTTGCCGGCTGGAGCAGGGAGTACAGGTCCGTGAGCTGGTGGTGGCGGACATGGAACTTGAGCGAAAGGTGCACGAGAAAAATAGTCACGTCATCGAGTTCCAACTCGATCACCAGGCGTTTGAGGCCCTTGCGAAAGAAGTGAAAATGCTGGTTCCGCACGCGGCTGCCCGTGAGAAACGCATTGCCCTGCTTGTTGACCACCGGAATGCGCCGGGCCAGCGACCTGGCCGAGTATTTGGATTCGAAGCAGTGATAGTGGCCGAGCGCCTCGGCCATGACCATTGCCTGGTGGCTCCGGCCCGTGCGGTAGGAGCCGGAGTCCACCTCGACCAGGCCCACGACGTCGGGCTCGAGCGAGCGGACGAAGCCGGTGATTCGCTCCAAGTTCGATGAAGTGCGCCGCAAATAGCGGTCCCAAGGCAGGTGAATCTGCCGGCCGACGCCGGTGCCGTAGCGGATGTTGTAAAGCAAAAGCCTCATGAAATGGCGCAAATGATAAATCCCGGCGGCCGGGAAATCAAGATCAAACGGGCGCTTTTTTGGCTCGACAACGCCGCCGCAAATGCGCTTGATTCCGCGCGGGACTGCGGTATGTTAGGGCTCTGTTTTCGCGGTCAACCCAACAGAAAGGATCAAGTCATGAAGCCTGCGCCCATTTCAATTCAGCTGTATTCGGTGCGCGAAGAGGCCGCCAGGGATTTTCCCGGCACGCTCAAGAAGATTGCCGACATCGGGTACGCGGGCGTGGAGTTCGCGGGGTTTCACGGCATGAAGCCCGCCGAGGTCAAAAAGATCGTAGACAAGCTCGGCCTCAAGGTGTCGTCTTCGCACATGGCCATGCCCACGGCCGAGAACGCGAAGGAGCTCATTGAGACGGCGAAAACGCTCGGTTTCACTGACATTGTCGCCGGGCTGGCGCCGGACGATTTTGCGACGCTGGAAAAAACGCAGGCCTCCATCGCGACGTTCAAAAAGGCGGCAGCTGCGCTCAAGGGAACCGGCTTCCGCCTTGGCGCGCACAACCACTGGTGGGAATTCGACAAGAAGTTCGACGGCAAATACCCCCACGACCTGCTCATGGCCGCGGTTCCGGAGCTGACGGCCGAGCTTGACACGTACTGGATCGCGACAGGCGGCGCCGACCCGGCCGAGGTTGTGAAGAGAGTCGGAAAGCGCGCGCCCCTGCTGCACATCAAGGACGGGCCGTGCAACAAGAATGAAGCCATGACCGCGGTGGGCAAGGGCAAGGTCAGGTGGGACCTGGTCCTGGAGGCGGCCGTTCCCACGGTGGAATGGCTCATTGTCGAGCTGGACCGCTGCGACACGGACATGATGGAGGCCGTTGCCGACAGCTACCGGTTCCTGGTCAAAAGCGGCTACGGCCGCGGCCGGAAATAAGGCGGCGTCCGCGCGCAAGGGCATGGCTCCCGGTTGGGCGGAGCGAGGTTCAGCGGCTGCCGGGATGGCGGGCGCTTGCGGGCCGTGAGCCGCCTGGCGCGGGCCGTGCCCTCACTTGCGCGCGCTCATCGGAACGTAGTGATTGATGGTCCTGCCCGTGTAAATCTGCCGCGGCCGGCTGATCTTCT
>JAAZAB010000129.1 GCA_012514555.1 Lentisphaerota bacterium | reverse complement strand
GAGAGCGTTGACGAATACATGGGGCCCGGAAAGCCCGCCGTTGCCGGCGGAGGCTTGGGCATGGCCATCGGGGACGTAGATGCCGACGGGGACCTTGACATGTACGCGGTGGGCGGCAACGTCATGCTGCGCAACGAGGGCAAAATGCGGTTCTCCGACGTGACCGCGAAGTCCGGGCTGGACACGCTGGAGCCGAACATAGGCGTGTACAGCCCCATGTTCGTCGACTGGAACAACGACGGCAAGCTCGACCTCTTTCTCGCGGCGGGCTCTTTCGATTCGCTCGCCTTCCAGGGCGGCGGCGGATTCTCCTTCAGCGAGGTCACAGGAACCATCGGCCTGGACTGCTATGCAATCCACGGCTGCGGCTTCGGAGACCTGGACGGCGACGGCGACCTGGATTTCTACGGGACGACCTGGGCCCAGTACGATTTCGCGCTGCGCCGGAACAACCAGGACGACGGGAACTACCTGAAAATAAGGGTGAAAGGCCGGAAGTCGAACACGAGCGGCATCGGCGCCAGGGTGTGGGTGTACGATGCGGGCGGACAGGGCGCGAACCGCAGGCTGCGCGGCTACAGCGAGGTGCTGGGCGGCGGGGTGTCCATGTACACGTGCCCGGTGCTGGAGCAGCATTTCGGCGTTCCCGGCAGCGGAAAATATGACGTTGAAGTCCTGTTCCCGGTTTCGGGCAAGCGTGTTAAGCTTTCCGGCGAGGCTGCGGCCCGGACGCTCACCGTGGAGGAGCCGGAAGACCACGGCAATGATCAAGGCGCGGGCGACAAAACAAAATAAAAGGGAGATTGGCATCCGGCATTTGTCCGATGAGTGTTGTGTGGGCAACTCGAACTGGAGCGCGAAATGAAACGAATTGCGTTGTGTTTGGCGGCGGCGGCGGTCCTGGCCCAGGCCGGGTCCTCCAAGACGGTCGGCGTGCTCAGGGGCGGGCGGGATGTCATCAAGCCCGGAATGCTCAAGACCCTGGAGGCGGCCGGCTGGGCGCACACCAACATGTCGCCGGCGGACCTGGTTAACACGAACAAGCTGGCGGCCACTGACGTGCTGCTGTTCACCGGCGGCTGGAACGCCTATTATTTCCCGAGCTACGAGGCGCGCCGGGCATTGCATGGCTACGTGGCGGGCGGCAAGGGCATCCTGTCCAGCGGGTTCCGGAGCGGGTATTCCCGCACCGCGAGCCGGCCGCTTTTCCCGCAGGTGGGCGCAACGCACAACCGCGGGAACGGATCGCTCCTGGAAGGATTCGGGGACAGTCCCCTGGCCAGGGCCATCAAGGAGCCGTTCTCGGCCGGCGGCTGGGACCACATGACCCTTGCGGTGGGCCCTGCAGGAAAAGCGTTCGCGCAATGCGCGGGCGACCCCGTGGGCGCCCATGGCGAGATTTACGGCGGGCGATACATCGCGCTGGGCGCGTTCATCGGGGGCAATGCGCCTTCGAACGGAATGACGGGCGTGGAGAAGGATGTCTTTCTCGCGATGATGAACTGTCTCAACGGCGCGCCGAAACGGAGTGACGCCGATGTGGCAAAGGCGCGCGCCCAGGCGGATCTGGACTTCCTGCGCAGGGAGCGGACGTGGGACTGGACCTTCGACGCGCGCGGGCACGAGTATGGGCCGGGCATCATTCCGGGTGCGCGCCACAAGGCGGCAGGCGTGCTGGAAAGCCGCATCTACCGCCTGGAATACATCGCCTCGTTCTTCGACAAGGCGCCGCGCTCGCTGCAGGACATGATTGCGGACTTGAAGGCGGGCCTTGCCGAGCTGGACGCGAACGCGAAGAAGAAGACTGCCGCGGTGGAGGCGAAAATCAAGGGCATGAGCGTTGCGGAACTTGACGCCTGGAAAACGGACAAGGCCAGGCAGGGCGCCGAGGTCGCAGCCGAGCTGTTCCCGGCG
>JAAZAB010000128.1 GCA_012514555.1 Lentisphaerota bacterium | reverse complement strand
TCAATGCGACCGGCAACACGGTAAGCAACATCGCGGAGGCGGTTGCGGGAGCGCCCGTCAAGAAATGAGGAAAGGGAGGCATCCAATGAAATCTGCAATGCCGGCCGCGATGGCTTCTCTGTGCCTGGCTGTCCAAGTCATGGCCCTCGGCGGCTGCGCCGCAACGAACGCGGCCGCGCCGCCGGCTGTTGAAGCAGCCGCTTCAGGCCAGGCGCCGAAAGGCTGGGCGCTGGTGACCAATGCCGCGGCGTTCAGCCCGCGGGATACGGCCGAAGATGCCGTTTTCAAAGGAAAGCTCTGGCTGAGCAACGGCTATTATCACGGCAACGTGACGCACCGCGACATGTGGTCATCGCCCGACGGCGTAGCGTGGACAAGGGTCAGCAAGGACACGCCTTTTGACCCTGTCAACAAGGAGAGCGGGGACACGCCCTACGACGCTTACAGCGAGATGGTCGTGTTCGGCGGAAAGATGTGGGCTGTCAAGGGCAGCGTCTGGAACTCGGCGGACGGCGTCAAATGGACGCGCGTGCTCGAGAAGACTCCTTTCGGCGCGCGGGGCTACGGCGAGACCCTTGTTCATGCCGGAAAAATGTGGCAGATGGGCTCGGGCCCGGACGTGTGGAGCTCGCCTGACGGCGCGAACTGGACATGCGTGTGCAAGGAAGCGGCTTACGGCTCGCGGTCGGCTGCCGCGGTTGTGTCGTATGCCGGCAAGCTGTGGGTCATGGGCGGAGGGTCCACTGGGGCGAACACGCCGCCCGAGAAAGGCTATGAGAATATAACCACGCACAACGACGTGTGGTGTTCCGGCGACGGCGCAAACTGGACCCGCGTGGCCGAGCATGCGCCGTGGCCGCCGCGGCAGTGGTTCTGCGCAAAGGAATACGCGGGCGAGATATGGATTGCAGGCGGATATGACAACGTGAATGCGCAAAACCTCGGCGACGTGTGGCACACGAAGGACGGGAAAAACTGGGTGAAATTCGAGTCGGACCCTGTCTTTTCGCCGCGGCATGAGCCGACCCTGTATGTCTTCGACAACAGCTTGTGGGTGGTGGCCGGCAATTCATGGCCGGTCAAGAACGATGTCTGGCGGCTGACGTTGCCGGCAGGCAAGTGATATGCCGGGCTGCCGGCGATTCGATCGAGTAAACGGGGAGTTCTGACATGGCCAGGAATCGGCGGCCCGCGGACCTGCGCGAGGGGATTTTGCGTCGGCGCGATGAGTATCTTGAGAATATCGGGGAACCGCCTGCAGCACAGTACGGAAAAGTCACGAAAAAGGGAGAGGCGCAAAAACTCGCTGACGAAATCGTTTCAGGCTGCCTGCCGTTCCGGTTTTTCGACGTCAAATTGATGCAGGTGGGCCGGCGCGGCATAGACTGGAGCGGCAAACACCTTGCGCACCAGGAGTGGCCGGCCCAGCTTAACCGTTTTTTTCACCTCGCTCCCCTTGCCGCGGCATGGAAGGCGACTCGGCGGGCATGCTACGCCGGGGCTGCCAGGGACTACGCCGAGGACTGGCTCCGCGCGCATCCGTCGCGGCCCGGCTGGACTCTTGCGGACGGCGACAACACGCTGACGCTGTCCATCCGCCTGCAGATGTGGTGGAGCCTGCTGCCTTCCTTTTTCGATCACCCTGCTTTCGACGATGCGCTGCTGGAAAGGCTGGCCGAATCCACGGCCTGCCAGCTTGGATTCTTGAAGGACAACCTGAGCCCGGAAGGCAACTGGCGGATAGCGCAAGCCGAGAGCATGCTGGTTTGCGGCCTGATCCTCGGACATCGCCCGGAGGCGGATGCGTGGCGCGCGCTTGGCGTCAAAGTCCTGAACGACGCCTTTCACAGGCAGGTGCTGCCAGATGGCGCGCACATCGAGCGCAATTGCGGATACCATTCATGGATGACAAGAGTGTTTGAGCGGTACTGGAAACTCGGGCGGCAGATGCCCGGCCTGGGCCTGGCCATGAAACCGGACGTGATCGCGCGAATGCACGACTATGCCCTTGCCAACCAGCGGCCGAACGGGTCAAGCTCCGGGCTGCATGACAGCACCGGCGTCAACGCCGGGCCGCGCGCCGCCGGATGGGATCGGAGTTATCTTTCCTTCCGGAAAGCCGCGGGGCTGCCGGAGTCTCATCCGCCCGTCCGCCAGGTGTTTCCTGATGCCGGCCAGGCCTTTTTGCGAAGCTCATGGGGCGAAAAGGCCGACTGGCTTTCGTTTGACGCCACTTGCTGGGGCGGCGGCCACTGCCATCTCAGCCGCAACGCGGTCCAGCTTTTTGCAGGCGGCCGTGCGCTTGTCGTGGACCCCGGGATCCTGAATTACGACGCAAGGGACCCGATGATGTACTACGGCCGTTCGACCCGCTCGCACAGCACGGTGAATCTGAACGGCTGGAACCAGGCCATGACGGACCCCGGGCGCCTGCAGTACTCGTGCGCGCCGGGCTATGAGTGCGTTGCCTCTGCCTACGGCGGAGGCTACTGGCCGGGCCGGTACCAATGGTATTTTGACCAGGGCTGCGGCTCCGGCATATGGGCCGAGCATTTCCGGCTGCTGCTCTGGATTTGCGGCCGCGCCATCGTGGTAATCGATGCGGTGACGCGGAATGCGGAGCCCGCAGCGCCATTCCTGGAATGCAACTGGCAGCTGGCGCCGGGCATGGTCGAGCTGGACGCGCCTTCCGGCCGCGCCT
>JAAZAB010000127.1 GCA_012514555.1 Lentisphaerota bacterium | reverse complement strand
GACCGCCGCCGCGATGGAGGCCACGTTGGAGTCAAACAGGTCCGCGCCCATGCCGGCCACGTCGCCCACGTTGTCGCCAACGTTGTCCGCGATGACGGCGGGGTTGCGCGGGTCGTCCTCGGGGATGCCCAGTTCAACCTTGCCCGTGAGGTCGGCCGAGATGTCCGCGGTCTTGGTGAAGATGCCGCCGCCCGCCTTCGCAAACAGCGCCAGCGAGCTCGCGCCGAAGCTGAACGCCATGATCAACTTGTCAACGCCCTCGGGGTCGCCAAACTTGATCAGGTAGAGGATCGCGGTGCCCATGAGCGAGGTGGCCACGACCGCCATGCCCATGACCGCGCCGCCGCGGAAGCCCGCCATGTAGGAGGGCGCGATGCCTTCCCGCGCCGCCGAAGCCGAGCGGGTGTTGGCGATGGTCGCAATGGAAATGCCCACGACGCCCGCGATGGCGGACAGCGCGGAGCCGAACAGGTAGCTCAGCAGCATGCCGACGTTGAGGCCCGGATCATTCGTCGACCAGATCGGATGGGGCAGGAACAGCACGATCAGAATACCCGCCACGCCGCAGAAAATGGCCAGCGTCTTGTATTCCCTCTTGATGAAGGTGAACGCACCCCTGCGGATCAGGTCGCCGATGCGATCAACTTCCTTGTTGGCCGTGGGAAGCGCCTTCACCCAGCGGTAGAAGTATGCCGCGACACCCAGCGCCGCAATGGACACCACGATTGCCACAATCGCCCATAGCATGCCAAACAACTCCTTTGCGAATCTTTTGCACCTTTTCCCGGCTAAATTTCCACGCGGTTCTGTCCTGGATTCCACATGCGTAGAATGAACCCCGCCCCTGCAACGGCGCATGGGCAAGGCTCTTGAGGAATGCCAGGTTTTCATGGAACGGCGGCCTGCCCGGCGCGTTCGCCGGATGGGAATGGCAGCCGCCAGCGGAGAAGGGCGATTGATCGGTTCGAGTGCCGGGCATCCGACGCGGCGACAGGCGCCGAACGCGTGCGGGCAGATCTCCGAACAACCTGTGGACGGACCCGTGCGATGCCCCGGGTGAGCGCGCTTAAGATGGCAACGCATGTCGGCAGAAAGGCGGCACGTGCTGGAACCTTCACTGCCTGCACTTGGGGCGGTCCGGCCCGGCCTCGCCCCGCGGGGCGCATCCGAATCCCGACTCTCCATGCTAAAACCGCAACTTTAACCAAATAACACTATATCATGGCTTTTCGCGGCTGTCAAGGAAATTTCGGGCTTCCAGAGTATTTCCATTCTTTTCCGGAATGTTTACGGGGAACCCCAATATTGCCGCGATCGTCATATTGCCGGAAATAACCTGAGGAGGGAATGTTATGAAGCGCTTTTTTGCGCTGCTCGTCACGGCGGCGCTTCTCCTGACCGGCGCCGCCCTCTCAGAGGGTACCACATCGGGCCCCGACGCCTTCAGCGGCGTTCAGGGCATGCCGTATGTGGTCGCCCGGCTGGATGACCAATTGTACTACACGGCAAAATACGATCCCGCGGGCGGCGAAGCCGCGCTGGACGCGCTGTGGGTTTATCAGGGCGGCGAGGCGGTGAAAATCGTCGACATCTCCGCAAGTGCCGCCTACGTGCAAATGGACGGAGCGATCTACTACCTGGACGGCGAGGATTCCGCGCTATTGATGGCGCTAGACGTTACGAGCGGCGAG
>JAAZAB010000126.1 GCA_012514555.1 Lentisphaerota bacterium | reverse complement strand
CGGGGCTGATCGCGGCCGCCCTTTCGGCCGTGTACTGGCTTTTCATCTATTACGAAGGCGAACTCCTGGAGCCGGTGCTGCTCGTGCTGCTTCTGCCGGCGGCGGCGCTCGCATGCCTGCGCTGCGCAGGCCCCGGTCCGCGGCCAGGCGCGGCCGGACTGCTTGCCGGGGCGCTGATCGGACTGGCGGGCCTTGTCAAACCCAACGCCCTGGTCCTTGCGCCGGCACTGGCCGCCTGGGTGTTCTGGGCCGCGCGCAGGACGCGCGGCGTCCGGCACGCGGTCCTGGCCGCGGCCGGACTGCTTGCGGCGGCAGCCATTGCCGTGGCGCCGGCGGCGATTCGCAACGCGCGGGTTGGAGGCGGGCGCGCGCTGGTTTCAGCCAACGGCGGCATCAACCTGTACATCGGCAATCATGCCCAGGCTGACGGCACTTACAGTGTTCCGCCCGAGATCGCGCCGTTCGACTCCTGCTTCGATTATCCACGCGTGCTCCGCGACCTGGGCGTGCGCCTGGGCAGGCGCGTGACATACCCGGAGGCATCGTCCTTGTTCGCGGCCCGCGCAATGGACTGGATGCGCGAAAATCCCGGCCGCGCGATGCGGCTGGCCAGCCGGAAAGCGCTCCTGTTCTGGGGCCCTGAGGAGGTGCCGCACAACAAGGTCGAAGCCCTGGACCGGCGCGGCAGCCTGTGGCTGCGCATTGTGCCGATCGGGTTTGCCTTTGTGTTTTCCCTGGCGCTGGCGGGGCTTTTTCCCCTGGGGCGAAGTGCGGAGGGCGGGGTCGGCCGGGACGCGCCCCGGGCCGGGGGGATGAGTCTGATTGCGCTTTTCATCGGCGTTTGGTTTCTCACGCACCTGCCGTTCTTTGTGAGCGGGCAGTACCGCGCGCCTGTTGTCCCGTTCCTGATGCTGCTGGCCGGCCGGGCGGGGGCCGATGTTACCCGGTTGGCCGGCCGGGGGCAATGGCGGCGGGTGATCGCGCTTTGCCTGGGGTGGCTCGCGTTGCTGGCATTGGCTTCAAACGATTGGGCCGGGGTGCGGCCCAGCCCGGGAAGGTGGCATTTTGACCGCGGCCTCGCGTACGAGAAGGCAGGCGACGCGGCCGGCGCGGCCCGGGAATATACCGAGGCGATTCGGGCCAATGCAGCGGATTCCCGGCCGATTGTGAACCTTGGCAACCTCATGTTCAACAATGCGCAGTATGCGGAAGCCATTGACCTGTACAAGGCCGCGCTTGCGATAGACCCGCGCCATCCCGGCGCGCTGTGCAACATGAGCATGGCCCTCGCCAGGATGAAGCGCTGGCCGGAGGCCGAGCGCTGCTTTATCGAGGCGCTTAGGATTGCGCCGGAGCAGGAGTTTGTCGCGCGCGTTGCCGCCTCGTTCTTCCGGGACTGTGCCGAAGAGGCGCTGCGGAACCCGGAGCTGGCCGGCTGGCTGGACGCCGACGCGCTTGCCGGCCCCTGAAAAACGCGATGCATGGAATCTGCGTCGAAACAGTCGCACGAACAGAGCTGCGTCAAGAAAGCCG
>JAAZAB010000125.1 GCA_012514555.1 Lentisphaerota bacterium | reverse complement strand
CTGCATTGCGTTTGAATTACCATGCGCGAAAAAGTGCGGGTGAGCTGCTGTAAAAGATGTTCATTTTTCAAACGCAGCATCCGGGTTGCAGGCCCTCAAGGCCGATTTCTTACAGGTCGCGGGCGCCGAAGAGCGTCACCTCGCGGCGGTCGTGGTAAAGGTTCCGGATCCCGAAGGCCAGGTCCGGCATGCGCTCCAAGTATTCGACAAGCGGCTGGAGCGCGCTCATCGGCTGCTGCTGGGGCAGCTTGATGTTGATGATGAAGCGGCGCGCCCAGCCGTTTTCGAGCCAGCGCCGCATCATGCCGAGCGCCTGGCCCGGGGGGATGAGCATGTCGCACGCGAGCCAGTCGAGGGGGCGTTCGGATTCCGGCGGCTCGAAGCCGATGCCATCCCGGCGCATGTGCCGGAAGGAGCCCGCGCCGGGCGGCAGGGGCGGAATGCGCATCGGGCCGTTGTCCACGGCGGTCACGCGGCACCCGCGTTTGACAAAGGCGTAGGTCCATCCGCCGGGCGCGGCGCCGAGGTCCGCCACCGTCTGCCCACGGCGCGGCGATTCGCCAAGCATATCGAAGGCTTCCTCGATTTTCAGGTATGAGCGCGACGGCGCGAGCTGGTCGAACGGCTTGCGGTGCGCCCCGCCTGGGCACGGGTCGGAAAGCCTGTTTGCCGGCATGGTGGCGTGCCATACGCCGCCCGGCGTGGCGCATACCTGGAGGATCGGGAAGAGCGCGCCGGGATCGGGCGGGCTGCGGGAGCCTTGCAGCGCGGGCGGGCGGCCCCGGAGCTCGTCCGGGGGCCGGTATCGCTTGAGGGTTCTCGGGAAGTGGTCGCGGCAGTAGTCGAGCACGGCGTCCGCCAGGTTGCCGGCCCGGCGCGCGAGCCCGCCCGGGCCTTCGGGCGCCGCGGCGAACGCGTGAATTGTCCATGGCGCGTCACCGCGCAGGATGGGCGCGAAGCCAGTGCGCACGATCAGGCGCGCAGTTGGCTTGACGGGGCCGTCGGGAATCCATTGCGCGCGCTCGATGCGCTGACGCTCGAATATAAAGGGGTGCGGCGCCCGCGCGTCCGCCGCCTCAAGGGCGGACGGGGGCAGGCACAAGAGGCACGGCTGCGTTTCGACCGAATCTGCGAATGCCCCGGGGCGTGCCGCGCCGGGCTCCATTGAGAGGCTCTGTCCTAGCTGCGCGAGCAGCGCGGGCTCGAATCCCGCCCTGCAGAGCAGGATGGACTTGACCCCGTCAGCCGTGCTCGGTGCAGGGTTCATCCGGCTATGATTTGCGTCTCGGATGCGTCCTGCTCGGTAACGCTCAATATCTCGTTCAGCTGCTCGATGGAGGACTGCAGAACGGAAAGCTGGGAGCTGATGTTGAGAACCATACGCGAATTTTCCGAGCGCGCCTTTTCCAGGTAGGTCCGCCGGAAGCGGAGTTCCTCGAGCTCGGTCATGAGAGTCTTGATCTGATCGTTTTTCAGCGCAAGCTCATTTTCAAGCTCGGCAATGCGTGACAGCGCTTCTTCAATGGAAAGCTCGTCAAGGGGCGGCGCTTCGTCCGATTCCCCGGCGCTGGGCTCCTCCGATGCCGTGGATTCGAGCGGGACGATGATGTCGTTCTGGCATTCCGGGCAGGGCAGGGTGATCCCGGCGAACTCCCTGTCTATCGCCAGGCTGTGTTCGCAGTGCGGGCAGCTGAATACGATGTCAGTTGCCCGGATATCGTCGGATTTTTCCGGCTCATCGGGTGTTTCTTTGGTGTCCTTCTTATTTGCCATGGCGGACCTCCCGCGGGAGTTCAACTATTCTTCACGCTTAAAATTGTTGCAGATCATCGGAAACTTTCAAGCGAGAAATGAAAAAAACGTTGACCGGCTTCCGGCGGCAAGGTAAAAAGGACGGCTCATACGGCATTGGGTAGCCGGCCACGCCACGCAAAGGGAGAGGAAGCATCATGATTGTTACCACAAGGGAGCTGTTCAAGCACGCTTACGGGAAGTACGCGGTGGGCGCGTACAACATCAACAACCTGGAACAGACAATGGGCTTGTTCCGGGGCTGCGTAGAGGCCAAGGCGCCATTCATAGTGCAGATTTCAAAGGGCGCCAGGTCATACACGGACAAGCGCATGCTTGAGGCCCTTATGCGCACGGCAGACCAGATATTTCCCGATGCCGTTTTTGCGGTTCACCTGGACCACGGCGACGAGGAAGCCTGCATGGATTGCATAGCGAGCGGCTTTTACAGCTCCGTGATGATTGACGCCAGCGCGATGCCGTTTGACGAAAACGTAGCGACCACGAAGCGGGTGGTCAAGGCCGCCCACGCCCGGGGTGTCGTGGTCGAGGCGGAACTCGGGCAGCTGGGCGGCGTTGAGGAGCACGTGTCGGTTTCCGAGGACCAGGCGCACCTCACGGACCCCGCGCAGGCCGAGGATTTCGTCGAGCGCTCGGGCTGCGACAGCCTGGCCTGCGCGATCGGAACGAGCCACGGCGCCTACAAGTTCAGCGGCAGCCAGGGCCTTCATTTCGAGGTTATCGAGGCGATACAGAAGCGCCTGCCCGGCTTCCCGCTGGTCATGCACGGGTCGAGCTCGGTTCCGAAGAGCGAGGTTGATCGAATCAACGCGGCCGGCGGCCGGCTCAAGGATGCCAAGGGCGTTGACGAGAAGGAGTTTGCCAAGGCGGCCAAGCTCGGCGTGACCAAGGTCAATATTGATACGGACGGCAGGCTTGTGTGGTGCCGCGTGCACCGTGAATTTTTCAGGGACAAGCCGGAAAACTTCGACCTGCGTCCGCCGGGCAAGCTCTTCATGGCCGAGTATGCGAAGTACATCGTGGGGAAGAACGGGGCATTGGGCAGCACCGGGCAGGTTGACGCGGTGCGCAAGCTGCTGAAAAAGACCTGAGCCCTTGCCTGTCGCCTCCATTCTAGGGTCGTCCTTCGATTGCGAATGCGGCCGGCGCCACACGGTGCCCGTCAGGCGCCTGATTCTGGATCCGGGCGCCTTCGACCTGCTGCCGGGCGTTCTGGCGCTTGGCGGGCCCGGCAGGAGAGCCGCCCTGTTTGCCGACTCCCGGACCTGGGCCGCGGCCGGCTCCGCCTGCCATGACCGCTTGCGGGCCGACGGCTGGGCCTGCGCGGTGCGGATCATTCCGGATTCCCCGCACGGCGACCCGGTCTGCGACGACCTGACGCGCGACGCCCTGCTTTCGGATATCCCGGAAAGCGACGTGTTCCTGGCCGTAGGCTCTGGGGTTGTGAACGACCTGGTCAAGTGGCTCTCCACGGATGTGCGGGTGCCCTACGCCGTGTTTGCCACGGCAGCCTCGATGAACGGGTACACGTCCGGCAATGTTGCGCCGACCCTGCGCGGCGTGAAAAGCCTTGTGTACGGAACCACGCCCTTTGCCGTGCTGGCGCACCCGGATGTCCTGCGGGATGCGCCCGCCGCCCTGACCGCCTCCGGACTTGGCGACGTGCTGGCCAAGCCGGTCAGCGTTGCGGACTGGCGGATGAACAGCATCGTGTTCGGGGAATATTTCTGCCCGTTCTGCGCGCGGATGATCCGCGAGATTGAGCCCGGCTACATGGAGCGGCCGGAGTCTATCCGGGCGCGCGAGCCGGCAGGGCTCAGGGCGCTGTTCGAGGCCCTGGCGTATTCCGGCCTGTCCATGACGCTTGCCGGAACGTCGTTCCCGGCATCAGGCGGGGAACACATGATTTCGCACGCGCTGGACATGACCGCTTCGGAGCACGGCGTGCCCCATGACTACCATGGCCGGCAGGTGGGCCTTGGCACAATTTTCGCCTGCGCGCTTTACGAAAGAATGCTACGGCTTGAAGCGCCCGCGTTCCGCGCGGTCCTGGAGCCCACGGATTCCGCCTACTGGCGGGGCATATCCGGGCATGTCGAAAAAGAGCACGCGGCCAAGCGCGCAAAGGTTCCGGCCGCGGTGGAGCGATTGAGCCGGCCGGGCGCCTGGGACGCGCTCAGGGCGGAGCTGGCGCCCATGACGCGGCGCGCGGCGCAGATCAAGGATTGCCTGCGCAGGGCCGGCGCGGCGCATCGCATTTCCGACATAGGCTGCCCGAAGGACCGGTTCCTGCAGGCCATCTTGCACGCGCACCAGATGCGGGAGCGCTATACAATCATTGACCTCGCGCGGGCGGCCGGGGTGCTGCCCGGCGCCGCGGGGGAGATCGTCGAGGAATTCCTCACGGAATGACCAGCTTCTGGCCGTTCAGGAGATGATCGGGATCCTGAAGGCCGTTGGCCTGGATGATGTCGTCAATCCTCACATTGTACCTGGCCGCGATTGCCGAGAGCGTCTCGCCGGCCTGGACTTCGTGAACGGCCTGTCCGCCGCCGGCCGCCTCTGATCTCGACGCGGTTCTCGGGCGGGCCGGCGCGGCGCGGCCGGCCTTCAGGATTTCCGAAATCTTGGCGGATAGCTGGTCTATGATTGCCTGGCGGTCTTTTTCACGGGCCGCGTCAAGCGCCTGGATCCGGCGCTCGATGTCGCTCATCCGGGCCTGGGCCTCGGCGCGGTCGGACCCGGCCGAGCTGACGGCGCCCCGGACCTGCTCGACTTCCCGGCCGAGCCTTGCGTTCTCCATCTCCATTTGTTCCAGGCGTCCGCTGAGCCGGTCAATGTCGGCGCGCATGATGTTCATGTCTTCCCGCTGATGTGCGATCATGCGGTCGGAATCGTTCAGGGTGTTGCAGCCGGTCAAGCATGCGAGCGCGATGCACGGCAGGGCGCGCGCGCAGACTGATTGAAGCGCTGTCTTCATCGGCATGGCTCTCCTTTCTCGCTCAAAAGCCTGTGAATGAAATCGAACGCCATGCCCGCGACGCGGCCCTGGTTGGTGAACTCGTCAAAGGCGGCCTGCGCATCCGATGCCGCCGCGGGCCCGCACAGCACGGCGATTGGCACGGGCTCCCTCGTGTGATTCCGCACCGAGACAGGCGTGAGGTGGTCCGTGCAGATCATGAGAGTGTATGGCCGGCCGCGGAGCTCGAGCCCCTGCCAGGCCGGGCCGACTACTTCGCGGTCGAACGCCTCGATCGCGGCGAGCTTGAGCTTGAGATCGCCGGCGTGCCCGCATTCGTCCGGGGCTTCCACGTGGACAAACGCAAAATCGGCCCGGCCCAGCAAATCCATGCAGGCCTCGACCTTGCCGCGGTAGTTGGTGTCGATGAACCCGGTGGCCCCGGGAACTTTCACGATTTCCAGGCCGGACAGCCGCCCTATGCCGCGGACCAGGTCGACAGCCGAAATCACGCCCCCGCTTAGGTCGTATCTTTCGGCAAAAGACGGCAGGGCGGTCCTCGGGCCCTGGCCCCAGAGCCATATCTGCGAGACTGCCGCGCGGCCGGCCGCGACGCGGTCGCGGTTGAGCGGGTGGCCGGCGAAAAGCCGGGCGGATTCATCCATGAGCCTGAGCAATTCTTCGCTTCGCGGCCCGCGGGGCAGGTTGTTCTTTGCCGGCTGGCCGAGCACGTCATGGGGCGGAGTGGCCTGGACGCCGGCAGGGCCGTTGCGCCAGATCAGCAGGTGGCGGTATCCCGAGCTGACATGAAAGCGAAGCCCGTCGCGTCCGAATGCGCGGTTCAATTCCTCCACAAAGGGCCGCGCTTCGCCGGTGCTGATGTGGCCCGCCGAGTGATCCGAAATCAGCCCGTCGCCGATGCTTATCAGGTTGCAGCGGAATGCGACTTCGTCCGCGGCCATGTCGAGCCCGGCGCCGGCCGCTTCAATGGGGGCGCGGCCGGTGTAGTAGCGGCCGGGATCGAATCCCATCAGGCTGAGATTGGCCACGTCGCTGCCTGGGGCAAGCCCGTCCGGCACGGTCTTGATGAGGTTCACCGTTCCGGCCGCCGCCAGGCGGCGGATGTTCGGAATGCGGGCAGCCTGCAACGGGGTGCGCCCGCCCAGCTCCCGAAGCGGGTAGTCGCCCATGCCGTCGCCGACCAGCATGACAATACATCGCCTGCGTTTCATGATTCAACCGGCCTTTCAACTGCGAAAGGCCACTCTTTCTGACGTATTTCGAGCTTGCAAACAAGATAAAAATGCCGCATATACGCTAAAAAATGAAGGGCGGCAACGTTTCTGAAGAGAACGCGATATGGCGCGCGCGCAAAATGAGAACATCCGGCTTTACCCCATGCTGTTCAAGCCGGTGTACAAGGATATCATCTGGGGCGGAAGCCGGCTGCGGGACTGCCTCGGGCGTGCGGATGCGCCGGAACGCTGCGCCGAGTCCTGGGAAATCGCCGACCGCCCGGACGGCATGTCCGTTGTCGCGAACGGCCCGCTTTCCGGACAAACCCTCGGAGCGCTGGCCGCGGCGCGGGGCGCGGACCTTCTGGGGATCGGGGCGGAGGCCGGACCTTTCCCGCTTCTGTGCAAGATCATAGACGCCCGCGAACGCCTGAGCCTCCAGGTGCACCCGGGCGAAGCCGCGGCCCGGCGCCTTGGCGGTGAGCCGAAGACCGAGATGTGGGTCGTGCTGGATGCGGCGCCCGGCTCGCGCATTATTGCCGGGTTCAAGCCGGGCTTGACCCGGGCAATGGTTGAATCCGCCCTGCGCGGGGGCTCCCCGGAGGACGCGCTGGTTTCAATTCCGGTCCGCGCCGGCGACGCGATCTTCATTCCCGCGGGGCGCGCGCACTCCATCGGGGCAGGCTGTCTCATCTTCGAAGTTCAGCAGAACTCCAATACGACGTACCGGGTGTCGGACTGGAATCGCTTTGGGCCTGGCGGCAGGCCGCGGGAATTGCATGTCGAACAGGCCCTGGCTTCCATGGATTGGATCGACGCCGGCCCGGCCGCGGCAGTCTTGCCCCGCCTTGCGCGGGACGACGCCCATGCCGGGACCCGGGAGCTTGTCCGTTCGCCTTTTTTCAACGTGGAGCGGCTTGAGCTGGCCGCTTCGGCCGCGTTCCGGCCGGAGCGCCTCAGCTTCCACATCCTGTTCGTCGAGCAGGGGCGCCTTGAGGTCGCGTCAGATGCGGGCGCCGCGGAGGCCGCGCGCGGAACAACCGTGCTGGTTCCGGCCTGCACGCCGGAATACACGCTGCTTGTCAAGGAGAAGCCCTGCAGGGCGCTGCGCGTGACGCGCCCCCATGCCCGGCGCCCGGCTTCGCCGTGAAGCGTGAAAGAAACGCATCCAGCCTTGAATGGGGAACAAGCATATGGGAAATGAAACGGTTCTTGTGGTCGAGGACGATCCTGACGGGCGCTGCTCGGTTCGAGACGCGCTCGAGGATGCCGGATACCGGGTCGTGACAGCCGCGGACGGGCGCGAGGGAATGGAGGCCTTGCGAAAGGGCGGGCTCGACGCCGTTCTTTCGGATGTCCGGCTCCCGGACGCGGATGGGGTAAGCCTCGCCGCGCAGTTCCGGGAAATGTGCCCCGATGTGCCAATCCTGCTGATGACCGCTTACGGCACGGTGGAATCCGCCGTACAGGCCCTGAAAGCGGGCGTGTACGATTACCTGCTCAAGCCCCTGGACCTGGACGACGTGCAGCGGAAGGTTGCGCATGCGATCGAAGCGCGCTCGTTGCGCCGGGAAGTCACCGCGCTCAGGGAGACGCTGCGTTCCAGGTTCTCGGCTTCGTCCATGATCGTCAGGTCCGGCGCCATGCGCGATGTCCTTCGTCAAATCGAGGCGCTGGCGCGGACCGATGCCACGGTCCTGATCCAGGGCGAGAGCGGGACCGGCAAGGAGCTGGTTGCCCGCGCCCTGCACGCGGACGGACGCCGGGCGGCCGGCCCGTTCGTGGCCGTCAACTGCGGGTCGTTCGCCGAAAGCCTCCTGGAGTCGGACCTGTTCGGGCATGAGAAAGGCGCTTTTACCGGCGCGATCAAGCGGCACACGGGCGCCTTTGAGCGCGCTGACGGCGGAACCCTGTTCCTCGACGAGATCGGGATCGCGCCCAAGTCTGTCCAGATGCGCCTGCTGCGCGCCCTGGAGCAGCGCGAAGTCATCCGCGTCGGTGGAACCGACGCCGTCCGCGTCGATGTCCGGCTGGTGTCGGCCACGAACCGCAATCTTGACGACCTGGTGGCGGAGGGCCAGTTCCTCGCGGACCTGATGTACCGCTTGCGGGTCGTGACGATCCGGGTTCCGCCGCTGCGCGAGCGGCCGGAGGACATTCAGCCGCTCGCGGAGCACTTTATCGCCCAGGCGTGCCGCGAGCACGGGCGCATTATCGAGTCCGTTGATCCAGGATTCATGGATGCCCTGCGCGCCCATTCATGGCCTGGCAATGTCCGGGAACTGCGCAACGCCGTCGAGGCGTCGGTGATTCTCGCCGCCGAATCAGCGCTCCGCGCCGGGGACCTGAAAATCGGCGCGCCAAGGCCCGCGGCATCCGGGGCGCCGGACCTGTCGGGCCGCACGCTGGCGGAACTGGAAAAACAGGCGCTGATCCAGGCGCTGGAGCGGCACAGGGGCGCACGCCTGCCCGCCGCCTCCGACCTGGGCGTCTCGACGCGCACGATCCAGCGCAAGATCAAGGAATACCAGCTTCCCTTCTGACGAAGCCGGCGGCTGAAGACGCATGGCGCTCCGATAGGCGAGGGGGCAAAGGAATGAATTCGCGCGAAAGAACGTTCCTGGCGCTGAAGCACATGCCATCCGACAGGATTCCGGTGGATTTCTGGGCGACGCCCGCGGTGGCGCGTAACCTGGAAGCCGCGCTCGGCAGGGCTTACGCGCAATTCCTGGACGACTTCGGAGTGGACCTTCGCTATATCGAGGGACCCGCCTACATCGGGCCGGCCCTCGCGCCGGGATGCGACATCTGGGGCGTGGCGCGCGCGGCCGTCCAGGCCGGGGCGCCGGGGCAGTCGGAATCCTACAGCGAAGTCACAAGCGCGCCGCTCGGCGGCGCCGGGACTCCTGAAGAGATTTACGCTTACCGCAACTGGCCGGACCCGGATATGTTCGATTACACAGCCGTTGAACGGCAGTGCGACGCCATTCTCCGGGAAAACCGCGTCGTCGTTTTCATGGGCGACCGGCTGAACCGCGTCGCCCAGCTCAAGCCGGCCATGTACCTGCGCGGCGCCGAGAACATTTTCGTTGACCTCGCGGACCGCCCGGAAATGGCGGAAGCCGTGTTCGGGAAAATCAGGGAGTTCTACCTCGACTACCTCGAAAGAATACTGCGCGCGGCCGCGGGCAAGATTGACATTGTTCTGACCGGCGACGATTTCGGCGCGCAGAACGGGCTTCTCGTCGGCGCCGGCATGTGGCGCAAATTCATAATGCCCGGCTTTGCGGATTATATCGGCCTGATCAAGAGCCACGGGGCCATTGCGATGCATCACACTTGCGGGTCGGTCTCCGAGATCATTCCGGACATGATCCGCTGCCGGCTGGATGTCCTGCAGTCCATTCAGCCGGAAGCGCGCGGAATGTCATTGGCCGGTTTGAAGGAGAAGTTCGGCGGGAGCCTTTGCTTTCACGGCGGCATTTCCATCCAGAAGACAATGCCGTTTGGCTCGGAGGACGATGTGCGGCGGGAAGTCAGGGCCATTGCCGATGTCGTCAGGCAGGATGGCGGATACATATTCTGCACATCTCACAATATCCAGGCGGACACGCCCGCCAGGAACATCGTCGCGCTCATGGAAGCGTACCTGCTGTATGGCAATACAACTTGACCCGCTGCGCCTTGCATCTGCCGCACTCTGACCAATCGCAAAATCCGGGTTGATCCGCTCCGCCTTGCCTCTGCCGCACTTTGACCAATCGCAAAATACGGGTTAATTCGGCGGGGCGAAGCCGGTTGAGCCGGAAGAATTCGCCGCAGCGCTGCCGGGCGCTCAGCGCCGGCTGGAAACTCTTTGCCGGAACCGTTTCAGGCGGTTTTTTACAGCGTGCTTCGCATCATACCAGATGAAAGGAATGCGCATCCATGGCGCGAAGCGGCGGCCGAAAAGCGCGAAGTATTCGCCCAGCAGCGACGCGCGCCCCTTCCTGTCGAGCGGGTGGCAGATCCGGATCAAATCCTTGAGCCTGTCAGCGCACCCGAGGCGGTCCGGCAGAAAGCGCGCGCGGGCCGTATCGATGAGGGCGAACTCAAGCGCTCGCTCCGGGCTCACGCGGAAGAGCAGGTTCCCGGCCGAAAGGTCGCGGAACAGCACGCCGCGCTCGTGCATGGTAACCAGGAACCGGGCGGTCTGTTGGTAGAACTCGGCGGCCGGGACGGCCATGAAAGAAGACGCGCCACCCCTGAATGCGTTGAAGGCGCTCCGGGCCGAATCCCCGCCTTCGAAGGATTCACAGACGTAATAGCACTCGCCTGAAGGCTGGGCCTTGCTCCACGCGCAGGCGATCGGGCGCGGTGTGGCGATTCCGCGGCGGAGCAGTTCCATGGCCCCGTTCCAGCTGCGAATGGCCTTGACCGGCTTTCCGCGGGAGAGCAGGCGCCGCGCAAGCGACGGCGGGCGGAACCATTTGCAGACAACTTGCTCCCCGGGCGCCCACGGGGCCGTTGCCTTCCAGACGCGGTTCCGGCTGTCGCGCAGAATGGACGAGCCGGGGCCGGCCGAATCCAGGAGGCCCGGGAGCGCGCCGGGCAATCCGGTTTCGCGGCCGTTGACTTCGCACAGCCCCAGGCCGCTCCATGCCCCGGTTTCGAAAACGCCGAACGCGGCGCCCGGCAGGGCGGCCATGCGCAGCGACTGCAGCGCGGCGGGCGGCTCGCGCAGCCTGACGCTTGCCGTCGTGCTCCATGAGAGCAGGACAGGCGTCTCGGTGAAAAGCTTCGGCACGGGCATGGGGGCCTCGTCCATGATTGAGTTGCAGAAAGCCGACGCGATGGCTTCGCCTTCGTAGCAGTCGGCCGGATCCGCGGCCATGCCGTTCCCTGTCCACACGGCATGCACGATCCTGTTCCTGCCCCAGAATTCCAGGATGGTCAGCGCCGGGCTTGTTGCCAGGGTGCGGCAGTAGGGCGATTCGGCAAGGAGTCGGCTCACGGTTCGGAACGCGTTGAACGCCGGCCGCGCCCTGTAGCCGGCGGGCGACCCCGGCAGGCGGCCGTAGAACGTGACATGCGGGGTTTCCGGGAACTCGTCAGTGCCGTCGTCAACGAGGCCTTCGCGCTGGCCCACGAGCGGGCCCCAGTAGAGGCGCTGGAGCCTGCCGGATGCCGCGCCGAGCAGGCAGTAGCGGGCGACATAGTCGGACTGTTTGCGCTCGGTGTCGGGCAGGAACCGGGCGATCCGGCGCAGGCTCCAGGAGGCGTGGGTTGACCATGTTTCAGGAATGTCCGCCCACGCCGAGATGTCCGCGAGCAGTCCGGCCTTGCGCGTGAAATCGAAGCCGAGCCAGCGCGCCATGCGCCGTCCGAGAATCTTGTGGTCGTATGCCTCGGGTTCCGTTGCGCGCTCGACGAACAGGTTGTCGGTGTGCGCGGCCGGCGCCCTGCCTTCCCGCCGCATGCGGTCGAGTATTGCCGCATTGTAGAACGGCTCAAAGTCCGTGACGTTGGGCCCGGCAAGCTTGAGGTTCCTCCGGGCCGCCTCCTCCCAGGCGATGGCCCACGCGGCGTGAAAGGTGTCAAGTGTGTACCCGGACCAGCGGCGGCGATTGACAGTGGATCCCGCCTCGAATGCCTCGACCTGCCCGGAATAGTTTTCAAAAATGTAGATGAGGAAGCGGCGCCAGCGCTCCCGGGCTTCGGGGCGCCGCATGGCCTGCGCCTCGGCGCGCGGCTGGACAAGATGCAGGAGCACGGAAAAGCGCTCCGCTAGAAGGCGGCGCAAAAAGCGCTCGGTGTACGCGCCCCTGCTGTCGTAGCCGAAGTCGAGGCGCACCCTCTTCAGCCCGAGCTCGCGCAGCATGCCTATCACCGCGTCGTCGGTTTCCGGCGGCTCCGCGGATGCTACGCATATCCCGAGAAAGTCGCGCGCTATCTCCCGGGCGCGTGCAGGGTCGGCCGCAGGCGCCTTCCCGCGGAACGCGAAGGCGGCAAGGGCGCGGGCGCCGCTTGCGCATGAACGGATTTGAGTGAGCATTGTCGGTATTTCCGGCTTTCCGCGCAGGATCGAATACTATAGAACTAATTCAAGCGCAAAATCCGGGTTCAACTATGGCAGTCAATGAGCGCCATGAAAAGCTAAATGTTATGGCGGGCGCAATGCTTCATTTTGTCCCGCTCGCCGCATTCGCACTTGTCGCGCTTTCCGGTGAAGCCGCCGAAGTCCGGTTCCTTGTCCGGCCGGACTCCGGAATTGAGGCCGGCTGCGCGCTCGGGCACGCGGCGCTGCCATGCGCCGGAATGAACCCGGCCCGGGTCTCGGCGCGCGTTGCCGCCGCGAACGGGGCTCCGGCGCCGGCGGGCGTTTTCTGGTCGGCGCCCGGCGAGCTGCTGAAGGTCGGCTTCGATCTGGTCCCCGGCGAGCGCGAGTACTGGATCACCATCTCGGACAGGATTGCGCCTTCTTCCAACTGGGTCGCGCGCTCCGGATTGCTCCTCGAAACAAGGCAGTCCCGGTCGGGCGCCCCTGTCGAAAGCCTGGCGGATTTCAGGAAGCGCTGGGATGCCGCGGCGGGCGCGGACGGGCGCGGCTTCGTTGCCTCGATCTTTCACGGCGCCAATCCGCACGGCCGGTCGGAGCGGTTCCTGTCCCTGTACTCCGGCTTTTTCCGGGCCGCCGCGCCGGGTGAGTACGAATTCGCAACGCTTTCCTCCGACGCCTCGTTCCTCCTGGTCAACGGCAGGCCCGTGGCGGACTGGCCGGGCCTGCATCCGCCGCGCGACGGGCGCCATGGCGAGCACAGCGGGCGGGTGCGCCTGGATGCAGGCATGCATTGCATCGAGTACGCGCACGCCCAGTGCGCCGGCGCGTCCTGCGCCGTAGCCGCATGGAAGCAGCCGGGGGAAGCCGCGTTCCAGGTCATGCCGCCCGGGGCCTTTGCGCCGGCCGCGGAGTTCAAGCCCGCAATGTATGAGCCGTTGTCGGACGACGCGCCGCGCGCGTGCTTCACGTGGCAGGCGAAGGCTCATACGCGCGTTGACTCGATTGCCGTGGTCCTGGTATTGGTCAGCGTGCTCGGACCGGACCCGGGCGCAGCGCCGTGCCGGTGGATTTTCGGGGATGGCGTCAAGGCCGTTGGGCGGGCAGTTGAGCACATTTTCCCGAAAGCCGGAATGAGGGCTGTGAGGCTGGAGGTCGAAGGCCGCGGCGCAATCGAGCAGGATATCCTTGTCGCGCCGAACTGGGCGCAGGCCAACGACTGGCCCGAAGACCTGTTCCGGCGCCAGGTCCGGGATTTCACGGGCCGTGACTGGCGGTCTGCGCCGGTTGCGGACGCAATAGCTGCCGCGCAGTGGGCGGACAGGGTGGGGGCGCCCGAACTGGCGGCGCGCGCGGGCGAGTCGCTGATCGCCCGCGCATCCGAGGTCCCGCCCGATGACTGCCAGGTTTTTGTCACGCTGGGCCGCCGGTTCTGGGGGCATGACCTCGGCCGGTACGACATGGCCGAGCGCTCTTTCAGGATCGCGCTCGAAAAGGGCGCGGCGCCGGCTCGAAGACAGGCTGCGCTGCAGCTGGCGGCATTTCTCATACACCTGCGCGCCCTGCCGGATGACGCGCGCGCTGCGCTCGACGCCGTCGAATGGCAGGGCGCGGATTCCGAAACGCAGCGCGCGCGCACTGCGCTGCTCGCGGACGCGGCGCTGATGGACGGGGACGCGGAGGCGGCGCGCCGGGGCTATGCTGAGGCGGACCGCGAGCCGCGCGGGAACCGGCGCGCCGCGCTCGCGAGGCTGGCCCTCCTGGATGCGGCCAACAACTGCCTGGCGCGCGGCGAACTCGATGAAGCGGCCCGGCTTGTCAGAAAGGTGGAGGCCGATAATCCGCTCGAAAAGCTGCGCCCGGAATCGGGCTTGATCCTGCTCGATGTGTTTCTCGGACGCCGGGAATACCAGGCGGCGCTGGCCCGGAGCCGGCTGCTCGAGCCGGTGGTTTCATCCGAACGGCAGCGGGCGCAGCGCCTGGGAAAAACCGTCCTGGCCTTGCGCGCGCTTGGCAGGACGGCGGAAGCCGGGGCCGCGCTCAAGACACTGCTGGCCGATTACCCTTACAGCGAGGCGGCGGCCGAAGCCGTCCGCCTTCAGGAAACATCGCCCTGAAAACCAGTCAGCGCCGCGCTCGCGGTCCGCCCTTTCTACAGCAATTCAACCTTGAGTATGCCGCACAAGTCGCGAAGCGCCTCGCGGTTGTCGCCGTAGGACAGGATGTAGTGCTGGCTCAAAACCTTTTGGGCGAAGTCGGCGATGGGCTCGTCAAGCGCGATTTCAAGGCTGGGCAGGTGCGGCGCCGGGGGCGTCCACCCGGCTTCCTCCCATTCCGAAGGCGAGGCTGCCTGGCCGCCGACAATGTGCATGGCATAGCGGCCGCCAGTGTGCGTAAGGCGCGCTATGGTCACGCGGCCTGTCTTGACGGCGGACACGTTCAACAGCCCTTCTCCAAATTCGCCGAATGCCGTGGGCATGACCGTCACCGGCCCATCCACGATCTCGGACGGCACGTAGTCAGGAACGCCCATGAGCACCCCGTTCCTGAGAAAGTCGTAAAATTCCATGTACGCGGCCGCCTGGCCGGTCGTCCCGCGGACCATCAGTTGCGTGACCGCGCCCAGGACGTCGTTCTCCGGGACCGTGCAGATGTCGTCGTGCTCGTGCAGGAGCATGAATACCCCGGCCGGCGCAAAGCCCATCAGCTTCTTCACGCCGTCAACGTCTTTCAGCGATATCGCCTGGTAGCCGCGCTCCCGGACCTTGGCTTTCAGCGCCAGGTAGAGCCTTACGCTGTTCTCGATCGTGCCCGCCTTGGGAGCCTTGACAAAGGTCCAGCGTTTCAAGGTGTCGGCCGCAAGCGCCTTGACATCCGCCGGCTTGAGCGCCGCGACGGCCTGGTCCATCTCCAGCATTTCGAAGACTTCCACCTCGGGCCCGATCGCGGCGCGGAGCGAGACGCCGTCGTGCAGGGTGCCGTAAAGGTTCATGTCCCGGTATCCCATCATCCCGATCCGGGCCCCTCTCAAAAGGGCTGCGGCGCGGGCCGCTTCCGCGTAGCGCAGTATGGCCGGCACCGGCTCCGGCTCGCTTCGGAGGCTGACAACGTACTTGAAGGTGTAGCCCAAGTCCTTCATGGGCTTGCGCAGGGCCGTGGTGCCTGCCTGGCCGGCCGTGGTGATGAAGCGCCCGCCCTCGGACCAGCCGGCCAGGCCCCACAGGACCATGGGCTTGTGCCTGAATGCGTCGGCCACGGCTATCACCGCGTGGGACGGAATCCAGCCGGCGACGCAGAGAATCAGCACGTCGAAGTCGGCGCGCGCAAGCTCGGCGCAGGCGCGCGCAACTTCCGCTCCGGCGGGATCGTCGCGCACCGGCGCCGTGGCGGACAGCTCCAGCCCCGCCTCCTCCAGCAGCCGGCGCGACTCGCCGCACTTGCGCTCAATGATCTCCCGCGGGGTGTTGACTTCCCCAAACCCGACGAATCCGGCCCTGATCTTTCTCATGTCATTCTCCCCATTGCGGAACGCTGTTCCGCGGCTTTCTTTCGGGCGCGTTCCAGCCGTCGGGAAGCAGCCCGGACATTTGCCCGTCACCATGCCGTTTTCATGCTGCTGTTCAAGGCGCAATATCGCCGGTACGCCTCATCGTAGGCCGACGCCCGGCCCGGGTCCGGCTCGAACGCCTTCTTCACGCGCACCATGGCGTCCCGGGCCTCGGGCAGACCGGAGAACATGCCGGTCGCCGCGCCCGAAAGCATTGCCGTGCCGCGGCATGTGGCCTCCTCGCTTTCCATGACCCGGATGGTTTTCCGGCACACGTCAGCCTTTATCTGAACCCAGAAATCGCTCCGCGCCGCGCCGCCAAGCGATCGCAGCTCCCGCACCCCGACGCCCAGCTCCGCCAGCAGGTCAAGATTGCCGCGCAGAATGAACGCAACCGATTCCATTATCGCGCGGACGAAATGCCCGCGCCGGTGGCCAAGCGTGATGCCCGAGAACACGCCCCTGGCTTTCGGGTCCACTTCGGGACAGCCCGCGCCGCCAAGGTGGGGAAGCATTGTCAGGCCGTCCGCGCCGGGCGCGACGGATTCCGCCTCGCGGCAGAGCGCCGGGTAGTCCAGGCCGCCGCCGAAGTCGTCGCGGAACCAGCGCAGGACCATTCCCGCGGTCGGCACCCAGGGCAGCAGGACATAGCGCCCAGCCACGGCGTGCTCGTACAAGCCAAGGCGCTTCCGCGGATCGTACAATGGCTTATCAAGGCAGACGCAAAGTGCGAGGGCTGCTCCTGTGTTTTCAGTGACGAGCCCCGGCTCTATGTTGCCGGCCCCCACCGCGGCGGCAACCTGGTCTATAGGCGCCGCGGTGACCGGTGTTCCGGCGGCGAGCCCTGTGGCGGCCGCGGCCTCGGCTGTGACCGCCCCGGCCCTGTCCACGGAATCAACCAGGTCCGGCATGCGGTCACGGCTGATCCCCAGGAACGACAGCATTTCAGGCCACCAGTCGCGGCGCGCGATGTCGTAGTACAACGTCGAGGGATTGAGAGCGCGGTTGGTCGCTGCCCGGCCTGTCAGTTTGAAGACAATATAGTCGGCCGCGAGCATGAACTTGTGCGCCCTGGCCACGACGTCCGGCTCGTGCTTTTTCAGCCATAGTATCCGGGTGGCCGTCCAGGAAGGTATGATCTCCTGCTGCCCGGTGACGCGATAGACGTCGTCGCGATCAAAGACCCGGCCAATGGCGTCGGCCTCAGCCTGGGTGCGGTTGTCCAGCCATACGATCGCGCGGCGCAGGGGCCGCCCGGCGCGGTCAAGCACGATCAGCGTCTCGCCCTGGCTCGTCACACCGATTGACGCAATGGCTTCGGGCGGAACGCCGGAAGTTTTCAGGACATGGCCTGTGACCGCGATGACCGCCCTCCAATATGCGTCGCAGTCAAGCTCCACCCAGTCAGGCGCGGGTTTGAGCAGGTCATATTCCCTCAGGCTTTCGGCAAGAATGCCGCCACCGCGGTCGAACAGCGCGCCTTTGACCGCCGTTGTCCCGATGTCCAGCGCAAGCAGATACTTCATGATCGTTGTCTTTTCCATGCCCCGGCAAAAGTGTCTTTCCCCGTTAAAAAGCGAATAATACATTAGCGCATTCGTTTTGCCTATTTCAAACGCTAATTTCCCGTTTTCCGGGCTTTGTCTTTGAGCAGACCGAAGGAGTAACCGCCCTGTAATCATTGTGTGAACTCGTGACAGCAGTATTGCTCCTTCATTTCCTTGATGGCGTTTTCTTCGTTGGCGCGGGGCTGGTACACGCCTTGTATCTGCGGCATCGGACGCCAATCGCAAACAGAATCCGGGTTCAAATATTGGCCATCACTTTGCGCCACTTTCCTCTTGATATTTCCGAATTGCTGTTGGAAAATACAAAAATTATGTCTTTTATCGGCTAATTCCGGATGTTTTTTTTGTTTCATTCTGCTTGCTTAAAGAAAGCATTCAGAAGCCCTTGCCCTGTGAAGATCAAGGTGACAGGGAAAGCTGTCCGGGAGGTGTGGAATATTGACGCTGACCAAGCGGTTTTGCCGGCAATGCTTGACTTTCAAACCGTGGAATCAAAGGAGTTTTCGCGATGAGATCATTCCGGTGCGCGATCGTGGCGGGAGTGTTGTCGTTGAGCATTGGCAGTTCGGCGTGGGCGAAGCCGGGTGCAGCAGATGGTTATTTCAGCCAGCAAATCAGTTCGCTGAAAGGGGGTGGGACGCTGGTCATCACCAATCTCACAATGGACATTGGAGACGGATCGGATGTCACCAACGTACTTTTTGGATCAACCGCCACAACCAACATCCTGGGCCAGGGCAAGGATTGGATCGCCGTGGTCATACCTTCCACCAACGCGCCTGGGAGTGTCGTGATCAAGACTTCATCTCAGAGCGAGGGTCAGTTGTCGGTCTACTCGCAAAACCCTGGTGACAATTTTTTCCATTACTTGATCGAGGCCATTGAGGGCTACCCGCTGATGCTCGGGGTGAGTTCCACCCACGGGGGTATCAAGGTTTACAGGAAATTCGGCACCAATACCGTATATACCAGGGAGTATTTCGGCGAGTTCTTTTCCCATCTGCAGCTGGTGAATGGAACAACCACGAATCGTTTCAGCGGCGTTTTCAACGCGGTCAGCCACAGCATGCCGGATTCCGAAACGATCAACTTCGTGATGAATGCGGGCAACACCGGTGTGCGCGTAACGCAAGTCCTGCGGTATGTGAACGGCAAGAACTATTTTACCAAGCAATGGAATATTGCCAATACGGGCGCGACCGACTATACCGACGTGCGCTTCATTCAAGGCGGCGACGCTTATTTTGCCAATAGCGACAGCGCCTGCGGATACCATAACGCCGATCTTGACATGGTCTACCTGAAAAACACCAACGCCGCCGGCCTGATGGGCTTCTATGGCGGTCATGATTCACGCTCGGACCGCTATTTTGCCGGCGACTTACAAACCAATTTCTTTGGCATGGCAGCCTACTGTCTGTCAAACTCCGTCAACACCAATTTCACTGATGCCGGCTACAGCCTCCAGTGGAACACGAATTCCCTCG
>JAAZAB010000124.1 GCA_012514555.1 Lentisphaerota bacterium | reverse complement strand
TTCTTGTCCAGCACGGCGAGAACGCCCGGGGCGTATTCCGGCGCGCCCCCGGAAGCGCTTCCCTGCGCCGCGCCCGGGGCGCCCTTTGCGCCGCCGCCCCCGGGCTGCGACCTGGCAATGTAAAAGAAGAAAGCGGCGGCCATGGCAAGGATAACCACGACGGCGATGGGAAGCGGCTTCAAACCGCCGGCCTGCGCTTCGCCCGCATCAGCCTGCGGCTGCCCGGCGGGAACGTCCGCTTCCGGGGCGCTGACCAGCGGTCGGTCCATGAGCCTGCGCGCCTCCTCGATGGCCGCGCGCTGTTTTTCAGCGAGCGCATCGGCGGCGGCCTGCGCCGCCGGCCCGGAGGCTTGGGGTTCGCCTGCGCCGGAGCACCGGCCGTACGGAATTGAAACCAGCAGCCCGAGAAGGACGCCAAGCGCGATTGCACGGTATTTCATGTCAATGAATCTCCCTCCATCCGATTGTCGAGGCCTTCGCCGCATCACCGCCGGTCCCGCCGGAGGCGGACAGGAAATAAGTGTTGACCCGCTCCCTGCTCCGCGAGCCCAGCCGGATATCCCAGTTGATCGTGAATGTGCCGTAAAAGGCGTCCAGCTCGTCGCGGCATGCCATTGCCCCGTTAAGGACGGAATTGCCGCCCGCCGCGCTCGAGCCCAGGTTGCCTATGAAGCCGTGGTTGCAGAAAACGGCGGCGTTGATGCCGGGCACGTTGTCCGCATCGCACAGCGCGCTGAACGCGGAGTCGGCAAGCGAGGATTCGTAATACCTGCGCGGCACGGTATTGGTCCCGGCGCCGGCCAGGCGCCTGCCGCCGTTCGCCTCAACGACATTGTAGCGCCCGTCAAACAGGAACCCGTTGGCGGGATTGTTGTCGCTGTCATAGCCGATGGCGGCGTCAGAGGCGCTGACCTCGCGGGGAACGGCCGAATTGGCCATGAGGCCCCAGACCCGGTTCGACCAGGCTGACGAGGTGTAATTCCCGACCACGACGTTCCCCTTGGCCGCCAGGATAAGCAGGTCCTTCCCGGCGTTGGCCGCCGCGGTTTTTGCCGGGTCGGTGTCCGGCTTGGGCCACGCCGGCGGGGCCACGTAGGACAGGTCTCCGACAATGTGCACGTTGCGGCCGGCATAAATTGTCCCCTGCCCCCCGACCTTGCCGCGAATGATGAGGTCGCCCATGACGACGACGCTGCCCTGGATCGTGAGGGGCGATTTCGAGCCGTCGAGAACCAGGCAGCCGTCGTCGGCGGTTCCCGCTATTTTGTCGGGGCCGTGCCCGGAATAAACGTTCACGGCGAGGTCCGCCCCGTTCTGGGAAATCCGGCCCGCGGCGGATGCGGCCAGGGCCGGCATCTCCCCGACAAGCGGCATGGGATAGCGCCCCTGATATGTGTTCTTGGTCTTGTCGGGGAAATAGCCCATGGGCCAGTCAATGTTGTTGGCGCCCGTCGGATCAGTCGGCCTGGCGGCGGCGGGCGCGGCATTCCAGTAAGCCGAGAGCGACAGCTGTGGCGAGTTTTTGGTGAACTTACCGGACGCGTAGCGGTTTCCGTTCACGCTCGAAGAATTGTTCAGGTTGTAGTCGCCGTTGATCCGTATGTCCCCGTTGATTACCATGTTGTTCCGCAGCGTTCCGGAC
>JAAZAB010000123.1 GCA_012514555.1 Lentisphaerota bacterium | reverse complement strand
CGGAAGTCTCTGCGGTCGTGTTCTGGGGCACGAACGATGCTGGTAAAAGAACGGACGGCTGGACATACACCAACGAATTTCCCGGCTGGGCCGCGGAGGGTCCGTTGAGCACCAATGTCATTCCGGCCGAGATTGGTGTATTGTATTATTTCCGCTTCTTTGCCACGAACAGCTTTGGCGATGCATGGGCGAATCCCGCGGGAAGCTGCATATGGTGGTCGGACGTCCGAACGGGCTCCGTGTTTTCCACGTGGTGACAGGGGACTGGGGCCGCGGGGCGCAAAAAGCGCTCCTGGAATTCCTCCCAAAGCAGGGCGCGCTGCCAGCGGCGCAACTGGCCTTCGGTTTCTGAAGGAATGGGCTTGCCCGGGTGCGCGGCCGCCCATCGAAGGATGTCGTTGGAAAGCAGCAGGTGCGGCTCGATATCGAGTTCCAGGCCACGCGCCGAGCGCCACTCCTGCATTTGCCTGAAGCGCTCCTCGGCGCCGCGCTCGGGCCGGGGCCGATCGTCGCGGCGCGCATGCGGCTCCTCGGGCGCCGCGCGGCCCTCGGCCGCGGCATTGATAAGGCCTTCCGCGGCCTTCCTGCCGCGCAGCGCGGGATGAACGCCGCGCAGATTCATGACCGCCTCCTCCGTTTCCGGCGGATTCACGGCCAATTCCACGAGCAGCTCGTTGCGAACAACGAACTGCGCCGGCTTGTCCAGCTTGCGCGCAAGCCCGTCCCGGAATCGCACGAGCGCGGCAAGCACCGCCATGTGGCGCGGGGACAGGCGCGAGGTCTTCTTGATCCGCAGGTGAGGAGGAACCGTCGGGCTCGCGCCGATGTCCTCCTCGATGCGCCGGAACTCCTCGCTCGCCCAGCCAAGTCGGCCCAGGTCCTCAAGGCGCCTGACCAGGTGTTCCTTGATCTTGAAAAGGTGCGCGGCATCGCCGGCCGCGTATTCAAGCGCATCCGGGCGGAGCGGCCGCTTCATCCAGTCGATGCGCTGGAATTTCTTGTTCGTCTCGACATTCAATATTCCGCCGAGCAGCGCGGCCAGCCCGTACGCCTTGAAGCCGCAGAACTGGGCCGCCACTTTCGTGTCGAATAGACCCTTGATCTTCCAGCGGTAAATCTCGTAGCTGGCGCGCTTGTCGAAATCGGCGTCGTGCATGATGATTTCAACGGCAGGGTCGGTCAGCATTTCGCCAAGCGGCCCGGGGTCAAGGCCGGAGAGCAGGTCAAAGATGAAGTTGCGGCCGCACGGAATGGAAACCTGGATAATGGAGATGTGCAGCCCGTAATGGTGGCAGTTGTTCTCCATCTCCATGTCCACTGCCAGGGAACGGGTCCTGCGCAAATCAGCCATGGCGGCCAACATGGCTGACGGGGAATCGATCAGTTCATATTTCTGTGGCGTCATAAGCTTCGTGCGACTATTCAGGAGGATAGGGTTCAGGGTTCAGGCGGATGTTGTTTCATTGTTCTTGATTTCCTGAACGCCAGCGCCTGAACAGCTTGTTTTTTCTTCATTATACGGCACGCGCGCACCAGTTGTCAAGGGCGAATCGAGTTCGCGCGCAATGCCTCAGCAACGCCGGGGGGCAAGATGGCAGGGCCGGCCCCTGGAGCCGGCTGCGGCGCTCCCGGCTGGAGCGCACTGCCGTGTCACCCCTCATGG
>JAAZAB010000122.1 GCA_012514555.1 Lentisphaerota bacterium | reverse complement strand
TTTTTGTCACGCCTGATTATGCGATTCCTTACACAGACTGGAAGTCGCGCATCGGTGCCGTAAATCCGCGTGTCATGATCCTCAAGGATTCCAAATCAATTTTTTTCGCACAGAAACCCTCCGGAAAACATAACACCCCCAGCCACTTAGGCTCCCAGCACTCGACTGGCTGAAGATTTTTCCTTCGCATTCAAAGAAAACGCTTGCTTTTGTCCAAAAAGGTAAGTATAGTTGCTTACCATGAAGACAAAACTATCACTATCGGCCAGGCGCCGCAAGGCGAAGGCGCAGCTCGACGCGCTCGGGAACCTGCTGGAAGGCAGTCTCTGCCGCGTGGAACGTGGCAACGCGGTGCGCTTCCAGCTCACCGACAAGGCCGCGGGGCGGAGCCGCACGCTCTACGTCCCCGCGGAGATGGCCGGGGAGGTCCGGCAATGGACGCAAAACTGGAAGCAGGCGAAGCGGCTCCTCCGGGAACTTTCGGAACTTTCACGGGAAGAGGTGCGCGCGGGCGCCCGGGACGGCGGCCGGCGGAAACCCCCGACGCCGCGCTAGGCGCGGAAGCGCTGGTGTCGACGATCCGCGGCAAGTTCCCCTTCATTTCCGGGGCGTTCAACGCGGTCGACGACCCGCGCGCCCCAGAGCGCATCCTCTACACCCCCGCGACGCTGCTCTGGACCCTCACGCTGGGGTTCCTGACCCGCTGCGGCTCCCGCAACGCCATGGACGCCGACCGCAACGACGAGGGGTACGCGCGCACGGTGGCGGCCTTGAGCGGGCAGGACTGGTGGCCCGAGGGGGAGAGGCTGACCGCGCCCTGCACGGGAACGGCCTGCGGCTTCCTGGAACATGTCGCCCCGGCCGACCTGGAAGGCATTCTCACGGAGACCGTCTACACCCTCGTCCGGCGCAAGCAGCTGGACTGGGCCCGCCTCGGGGGCTGCTTCGCCGTCGCGGTGGACGGGACGAAGCAGGAGAACTGCCGGGCGGGGCACACCGTGGACGGCAGGGACATGCGCATGGCGCTGGAGGCCAAGCTGGTCGGCCCCGACGGCCTCGCGCTGCCGCTGCTCACCGAGCCCGTGGACCAGTACGACGACGAGCGCGGCAAGCACGACTGCGAACTGAAGGCGTTCAGGCGCCTTGCCGCGCGTCTCAAGGCCGCGTTCCCCAGGCTGCGGATCTGCATCCTGGGCGACGCGCTCTTCGCCTGCGAGACGGTTTTCAATATCTGCGAAGGCAACCGCTGGTCATTCATCCTGACTTTCAAGGAGGGCTCCCACCCCGCCGTGGCCGCCGAGGTGGAAGCGCTGATGGGATTGGAGAGGGACAACCGCGCCGCGGTCGACGTCGAGGACGGGCGGATCGAGCTGGGATGGCTTGGACGCGTGCAGTTCGCCAAGCGCGACCTCCAGGTCGTCCGCTGCCTGGAGACGGGGCGCCGCCCCTACAACGGCGCCTTCGTGACCGACCTCGGGATTTGCGGCGGGACAGACGCGCTCGACATCTGCACCTGGGGCCGCCGGCGCTGGAACATCGAATCGGATTTCAATGTGGAGAAGCACGGGGGCTTCGGGCTGGAGCACACGTTCTGCACATCGGACAGGCAGGCCGCCAACATGCACCTGCTGATGCTGCTCGCCCACCTGCTCTGGCAGGTGGTCTTCCGCGGCGTCCTGCGCCGCATCTATGCCGGATGCAGGAAGCTGGCCCAGGAAAAGCTCGTGAAACTGATACAGAGGGTCTTGCACATGCGCGGGCCGCCGTCGACCGGACGTCAGTTCCAGTTGCGTTTCTCCACGGGGTAGGCTCCGCGCGGAACGCAGGCTCCAGCCCGGGTCAGCCGTATGATCAAGGCGTCGAAGGAGGG
Organism: Lentisphaerota bacterium; assembly: GCA_012514555.1. Taxonomy (GTDB): domain Bacteria; phylum Verrucomicrobiota; class Kiritimatiellia; order JAAZAB01; family JAAZAB01; genus JAAZAB01. Next base: position 24 of record JAAZAB010000122.1, on the reverse strand, counting down.
CGGCGCCTGCCGCCGCATACCCTT
>JAAZAB010000121.1 GCA_012514555.1 Lentisphaerota bacterium | reverse complement strand
TCTCTTGATGTCTTTCACCTATTCAGTGCAGCATCAGCAGAGCCGATTTACCGTAGCAACAAGTTTCACATAAACATCTTGCAGCGAGCGAAGACAACCGCGGAGCAGTTGAACTGCTCCATATAGGGTCAGCATTCGTGAAAATTTGGGAAGGAGCATTGCCATGAGCAGCATGAGATGGGAAGACCTGACCGCGAAAGACTTTTCAAAGGCCGTCAGGAAGGCGCGCGGGGTATGCGTCCTGCCCCTGGGCTGCATGGAAAAGCACGGCGAGCACCTGCCGGTTGGGAGCGATCTTTTCCAGATTCGGGCCATCGCGGAGAAGGCCGCGGCCATTGAGCCCGCCATCATTTTCCCTCCCTATTACATGACTCAAATCCAATGCGCCAAGCACCAGTACGGGACCATTGCCCTGCCCGGCCGGCTGATCACCGACCTGCTCGAAGGCGTTTGCGATGAGATCGCGCGCAACGGCCTGAGGAAAATCATACTCCTGAACGGCCACGGCGGCAACAGTGCCTGGCTGGCGTACGCGTCGTGGATGATGGCGCATGACCCGCAGCGCGATTTCACCGTATATTCCGCAAGGCTGAACGACTTCTGGACCGACGCCAAAATGCCGGGCTACGCGAAGCTCAAGCAGTGCAAGATTGACGGCCACGGCGGCGAGATTGAAACCAGCCTCATGCTCGCCTTGCGGCCGGAACTGGTGAAAATGGAGGATATCGGGAAGCCCGCAATCCCGCTGGGCCGCGTCAAGCACCTGCCCTTGTCCACGCCGCACGCCTGGTACGCGGACTGCCCGGACCATTACTGCGGGGATGGCTCTTACGGCACTGAGAAAAAGGGGAAGGCGGCTCTCTCGGACTGCGCGGTCGCCGTGGCCGCAATTATCCGCGCGGTCAAGCGCGACACGGTTGCCCCCCGGCTCCGGAAAGAGTTCTTAAAGAGAATCCGCCATTGAGCGCGAGGACAGGAAAGTTGGCGCATGTGCAAAGCGCCGCTTCAAAAGATCACGCCAGTCAGACTTCAAGATTTCCAAGCGGAAAATGCTGCTGGCTTCCGTAAACATCGGCATCTTCCGGCGCCCCGGAAGGGGCATTCCGCGGAATCACCACCTTGATAGTCAGGATGCGTTCGAAAGGCTTGACGGCAACCGACCGCGGATCGACGCGGTAGAGCGAGGCTATCTTTTCCGCCGTGAAATTCCCCGCGGCCATCGCCCTGTCGTAATCGGACCTTGTCCGGAACATCAGGTCGATTGTCAGCTGGAAAGGGCCCGCGTTCTTGCTGCGGCAGACAGAAGCCAGATCATAAAGCCGCATGTCAAGCCTCCGGAATTGACAGCAATTTCATTTCAAAGCCGGGCGTCAGATCGGCGAGATGGTAGAGCGCGAAATCATAAACCGCGCCGCACTGAAAATCAGACGGCGAGCATGGAAACGCCAGGTTCCCCGCCGTCGCCTTTCTGCCGGGAAAACCCTGGTGCAGGGCTTTTGCCCGCGCAAGGCCCAGCAACGCATCCGCCTGTTCCTGCGACGGGGCGACAGCCTCGATCAACAGGCCCACTTCTCCGGGCAAGGCCGCCGGGGCTTCATTTTTCCCCGTAACGGCGTCCAGGCCATAGCGCAGAAAACGCAGGGAATAGTCGCCCTCCCTGACAAACGAGGCTGACTCCCGGACGGCGAAGCGCACTCCTCTTTCGATCTCGTCAAGCGAGGCGATGGCGGCCGGATCGCGAATCCCGGCAATGGTGATCGCGCGATATCCGCGCAGAATTGCCCCTTCCAGTTTCGTGCACGGTTTTTCCGCCGGCCGCAGCTCCGAGCCGCTCACGGTGACGGCGCGCGCGCCGCTTTGCACAAAAACGCAATTCCTCAGATCAACCTCGCCCTCCGGCTCGTAAAAACAGTGCGGATCGGGCTGTTCATACAGGGAATGCGCCGCAACCGAATCCGGGGTGCATTTCCTGGCCGGATTCGGCGGCTCGACCGTAAAGGAATCCTGCCGCAGGCACACGGCAAGGGAATCGTTGGCGCCCACCGGGCGCGCGCAGAGCGCCCCGCATTCGGCGATTTTCGCGGCGTGCAGCGCCAGCCCCGCCGGAAAGCCGCGCATGACCGGGTACGCGGCAAAGACCGCCGTATCGCAGCAGCGCCCGGACAGCACGACATCAGCCCCTGTTTTCAGGGCCTCGATGATCGGCGCAGTGCCGAACTGGGCCACCGGATTGACGAGCCTGCCGATGCAATCAGGATTGAATTCCGGAGCCCCGCCGCAGGGCCGGATGCGTTTCTCCGCGGCAACGCGCTTCAAATATTCGCGATCGATATCCGAGTATATGACGGCCACCCTGAACCGGAGCCCCTGTTCGGCGGCGATATCCCGGAGTATTCCAAGCGTTTTATCAACATGCGGCCTGGCCCCGGAGCCGCCCGCGCTTCCGATAATCAGCGGTATTTTCAGGTCAAGGGCAGGCTTGAGCGCGAGCCCGAGATCGCGCCTGACCTGGAGGGGCTTGGCGAATCCGTTGCCGCTGCCGAGATAATAGGGGCCGGGATCGGTGGAGCCCGCGTCAACGCCGATGAAATCAAGGCCCCCCTTCAAGGCGTTTTCAAGGCTCGCGGGCGCGTAGCCGTAACCCAGCATGCCGCAGAGCGAAAGATAGCGGATTTCCGTTTTCACCCGGCATTGACCTCCGTGAACGCGTAATCCGGAGCGATGCCGAGCTGCTTTTCGACATCCGCCATGGCCACGGCCGCATCGGCGGCAAGCTCCTCGAAGTAGTTGCGGCCATCGGCGGCAATGGCTACGAAGAAGGGTCCGAATTCTTCCACCTCGTAGATCCAGGTGGCCTCGGCGCTGCCGAGTTCGTCCAGGAAATGGACCCCGTGCACCTTCCTGATCCGGCCGCGCAGGATGTTTCCGCTCAAGCCGATCTTGGACAGGTAAACCCCGCCCTCTTTTTTCAGGGCCGCGGCGGTGCGCGGACCCATCGTGGTCTTGCCGATAAGGGTGCGAAGGCGGAACTTTTCCACGACGTCGGCCCCGTAGCGCTCAAAGCGGATGCTCGACGTTGGCTCGCAACTCACGACCTCCCAGCCGCCATCCGTCTTCCTCATGACCGGCCCGACGTGGAAAAAGCAGTTGATCCTTTCGTAGTCAATCGGCGGATAGATTCCTTCCTCAACGGCGCGGATGTGAAAACGGCTGCGCCCGGTGAACAGCAAACCGGAAACCGACACTATCTCGCCGAGCGCAAGTTTGCGCGCCGTCTTTTCGGACATGGGCAGGGCTACGTTCTTCATTCTATCTCTCCGGTCAGCGTAAAGGTGTTGTCCGCGGCAATCCGCGCCGCCCAGCGCCGGCCCACCAGGCACTGCGCATTGAACGCGACCGGCAGCGCGGCGGTGTGCGTGGCGGCAGCGTCTATGTTGATGGCGATCACGGCATTGATCCCCCTTGACCCCATCGGCCCGATGCCCAGCCGGCGCGACGCCGCCAGCAGCTCAGCTTCGAGCCCGGCGATCAGCGGATCGGGATTGTGCCTGCCGACCGGGCGCAGCACCGCGGCTTTTTTCGCCATGGCCATGCAGAGATCCGCCGTGCCGCCAATGCCTACGCCTATCAAGGCCGGCGGGCATATCTTCCCCGCATAGCAGGAGTCCCGGATGCACTCCATGACGAATTTCTTCACGCCCGCCAGACCGTCGGACGGGAAAAGCATCCGGAAAAAGGCGCCGAAAATTTCGGAGCCTCCGCCCTTGGGCGCAGCGACAATTTCCAGGCCGTCGCCGGCGCCCGCGAATTGCAGATCTATTTTCGGCATTCCGGGGCCCAGGTTGTTTCCGGGATTGCTCCGGCGCAGGGGATCCACCATGGTCGGGCGCAGAAAACATTCCGCGGTCGCCCGTTCCGTGGCGGCTTCCGCGGCAAGCCTGATGGTCTCAAAGCCGCCCTCGACATGCGTGTTCGCCCCAGCCTTGACGAAAAAGAGCGGAAAGCCGGTGTCGGCGCAAACCAGGCCCTCCCCGCGATGCGCCAGGTCCGCGTTCAGGAGGCTGACTTCCAGGTGCTTGCGCGCCATGGGGTTAGTCTCTTCCGCGAGCGCTTTCACGAGCGCCGCGCGGATGTCCGGAGGCATTTCCACGGCCGCCATCCGCATCGCTTCATACATCGCAGTTTCAAGGGTCTTTCTCGCGATCATTTCCCTTCTCCATCCCGTGATCCCGGAACGCGGAACTTATTACTGGAGGACGTTAGCTGAAGCGGGCCGGATGCGTCAAGATGATAGTCGGCACACCCGCCCCGCGAAAGCGCTTCCAAACACGACAAGGGTGAAGTATCTTTGTACCTCGCCGGAAGCATCCCGGACCGGAGCTCGGAATGAAAGGCATATCCATGGAGAATGCAATGATGAAAAAAACACCTCTCTTGATCGGCTGGGCATCGAAGGATATCACGCCAAAAGGCAGGGTCTCGCTGTCGGGCCAATATTACGACCGCCTGTCCAGGGGCGTGCACGATCCGCTCCGCGTCACGGCCTGGGCATTGGAATCGGCGGCCGCGGCCGGGCCGCGCAGCCAGGCCATTTTCGTTTCCGCCGACCTGGTCTGCATCTCACGCCGCCTGCAGGACAAGGTGAGGGAACTTGTGCAACGCCGCCTGCCCGGCTTCGACACGCGCATGCTTGTGCTCAACACCACCCACACCCACGCCGCGCCCGCGCCGGAACAGGCCGTCATTTCATGGCTCGCCAAGCCAACGCCGGCCACGGCCTGCTACGAGGCGCTCGTGCTGGAGCAGGCCGCATCGGCCGCGGCCGCGGCATGGAAGGCCCGGCGGCCCGGCGGCATAAGCCCCGCCCTGGGCCACGCCGCCATGGGTTACTGCCGGCGCCCCACGTATGCCGACGGCACGGCCATGATGTACGGCAGGACCGACAGGCCGGACTTCACCGGGCTCGAGGGCTCGGAGGATCACGGCGTGGAAATGCTCTTCTGCTGGGATGCCGCCAAAAAGCTGACCGGCGTGGTCGTGAACGTCGCCTGCCCCGCGCAGGTCATGGAAGCGCGCTACGTGGTGTCCGCCGACTTCTTCGGCGAGCTGCGCAAGCAACTGGCAAAGCGGCTGGGCGGGAATGTGTTCGTCCTGGCGCAGGTAAGCGCGGCCGGAGACCAGTCCCCGCGCGACCTGACACGCGTCAACCGCGGCGGCCCCACCTTCTGGGACGAGGCCGGCCTGGTCGAAAAAGGGCGGCGGCTCACGGACGCCGTGATGGAAGCGCTCCCGGACGCCGCCCGGAGGATCAGCTTTGCCGCGCCCTTCGCGCACACGGCAACGGACATCGAGCTTCCGCTGCGCCGGGTGACGCAGGGGGAGGTCGCAGCTGCCCGGAGGGGCCTGGCACAGCTCCTTGCCGCAGAGCCGAAAGACAAGCGCTCGGACCGTTCGGCATTCGCGCTGTTCCTGGCGGACATGAAACGCCGCGAAGCGCTGGGCGGCGCGGGCCCGTACGACGACAAATCCATGGCCTTCGTACTCATGCGCAACCATGAAGGAGTGATCAAACTGCACGAAGCGCGGTGGCGCAATCCGCGCTTTGCCATGGAACTGCACGTCATGCGGCTTGGCGACTCGGCCTTTGCCGGCAATCCCTTCGAGCTGTTCCTCGATTACGGGCAGCGGATAAAGGCCCGGAGCCCGGCCATGCACACTTTCGTGGTCCAGCTCTCGGGCGACCGGGCAGGCTACCTGCCCTCGGAGCGCGCCGTGCGCGGAGGCGGCTACGGCGCGCTGCCGGTGAACGGCATGGTGGGCCCGGAGGGCGGCCGGGCGCTGGTGGAAGCCACGCTCAGGGAGATCGACAACCTGTGGAAATGAGAACCTTGATTTGAGGAAAGCAGACATGTCGCAGACATCGAAAAGACATGGAATTGCCGATTTTTCGAAACGGGTCGGAATGATCCGAAAGGATCTTCACAGCAGCAACTTCACCCCCGGCATCGGCGCACAGGCGGTGCGCAACTTCAACGAGCCGTTCAAGAAACTGCATTATACGTATTCCCGGGCGCATGACCTGATGTACACCAACCCCGCATGCCGCCTCGCGGATACGAGCATGATTTTCTCGAACATGCACGACGACCCGGCGGATCCCAGGAACTATTATTTCGAACAGACGGACTTCCTGTTCGAGAACCTGAAATCCTGCGGAACGGATATCTTCTACCAACTGGGCGA
>JAAZAB010000120.1 GCA_012514555.1 Lentisphaerota bacterium | reverse complement strand
CGTGCTGCTGCCCGTGCGCAGCGTGGGCGTAATGGGCGACGGGCGCACTTACGAATGCACGGCGGCGCTGCGCGCGGTGACCAGCATGGACGGCATGACGGCCGACTGGGCCCGCCTGCCGTACGACCTGCTCGCCCGCATATCGAGCCGGATCATCAACGAGGTCCGCGGCATCAACCGCGTGGTGTACGACATCAGTTCCAAGCCCCCGGCCACCATCGAATGGGAGTGATGCGGAGTTCTTATGGCGCACCGGCTTGAAATAGGGAACAGGAAGGGCGTCCGCGATGTCCGAGGCGAGTCCGTTAAGGAGCGGGCCGCGTCCATTCTCGGGCTGCGCCTGGGCGCGGTTCGCACGCGCACGGTGTACAAGATTGACGCGAAGCTGGCGCCCCGCGAGCTCGGCGCCGTCAGGGCGGCGTTCCAGGACGGCGTCATGGATGTTTCGGCTTACGGCCGCCTGCGCGCGCCCGCTTTCGACTGGCTGGTCGAAGTCGGGTTCAAGCCCGGCGTGACCGACAATGTGGGCCGCACCGCGCGAGTTGCCCTTGGCGACATTCTTGGCCGGGACCTGGGGCCCGGGGAGGCCGTCTACACGGCCACCCAGTATTTCATCCGCGCCCCCGCGGCGGACCGCGAGGCGATCATGGGCCTGGCCGTGAACCTCCTTGCCAACACCCTCATCCAGACCGTGAGCCTGTTCTCGGCCGGGGAATGGCGCGCGGCGGAGCCCGACCTTGGCGCGCCGGCCGTCTGCGCGGCGGGTCCGGCCGAAGTCAGGACCTACGACTTGAACGTGCCTGACGGCGAGCTCATGAGGATCAGCCGGGACGGCATTTTATCGTGCAGCCTGGAGGAGATGCGGGCGATCCGGGATTATTTCAACAGCCCCGGAACGCGCGAGGCCCGCGCGGCGCTCGACCTGCCTCCGCTCCCGACGGATGTCGAGGTCGAGTGCTTGGCCCAGTCGTGGTCGGAGCACTGCAAGCACAAGATTTTTGCGGCGAACGTGGACTACACTGACGAGCGCGGCCGCCGGCGCATGATCCGGTCCCTGTTCGCCTCGTTCATCAAGGCCGCCACCGAGAAGCTCTCCGGCGAATTGGACTGGATGGTCTCTGTTTTCAAGGACAACGCCGGGATAATCCGCTTCAACGACCGCTTGAACCTTGTCTACAAGGTAGAAACGCACAACAGCCCGTCCGCGCTGGATCCGTACGGGGGCGCCATGACCGGCATAGTGGGTGTCAACCGCGATCCCATGGGCACGGGCATGGGCGCGAGCCTGCTGGCCAACGTCTGGGGCTACTGCCTGGCGTCGCCGTTTCACGACGGCGAAGTGCCCGCCGGGCTGATGCACCCGCGGCGCATCAGGGACGGCGTGCACCTGGGCGTGATAGAAGGCGGCAACCAGAGCGGCGTGCCCTGGGCCAGGGGCTGGGAAATTTTCGACGAGCGCTTCCTCGGCAAGCCCCTGGTGTTCTGCGGCACAGTCGGCGTGATCCCCGCGCGCATCGGCGGCGCCCCGTCCGAGCAGAAAGCCGCGGCGCCCGGCGACGCGATAGTCATGATCGGCGGCCGGATCGGCAAGGACGGCATCCACGGCGCCACGTTCTCGTCGGCGGAGCTCAACGAGGCTTCGCCGGTGCAGGCGGTGCAGATCGGCGACCCCATCACCCAGCGCAAAATGTACGAGTTTCTCATCGAGGCGCGCGACCTCGGCATGTTCCGCAGCGTAACCGACATCGGCGCCGGCGGCCTGAGCTGCTCGGTCGGAGAGATGGGCGCCTCGAGCGGGGGCGCTGACCTGGATTTGGCCCTGGCCCCGCTGAAATATGAAGGGCTCATGCCCTGGGAAATCCTCCTGTCCGAGGCGCAGGAGCGAATGACGCTCGCCGTGCCGCAGGAGCGCGTTCAAGGGCTGCTCGCGCTCGCGCGCCGCCGCGATGTTGATGCCGCCGTGCTCGGGACATTCAACGACTCGGGCGCTTTTGTCATACGCCACGGCAGGCGCGTTGTCGGCCGCCTGGACATGGAGTTCCTGCACGGGCGCTGCCCGGTGATGACCATACCCGCGACATGGGCGCCAGGAAATATCCCCGGCCCGGAGCTGCCGCGCAAGGGCCGCCGCGACCGGCTCCTGCTCCGGCTCCTCGGCAGCGTCAACGGCTGCTCGCGCGAGTTCAAGAGCAGGCAGTATGACGCCGAGGTCAAGGGGCTGAGCGTGCTGAAGCCCTATGTCGGCGCCCTTGCCGACATGCCTTCCGATGCGAGCGTCATGCGCGTGGAGTACGGGCGGAACGAGGGCGTCATACTTGCCGAGGGCGTCAATCCGTTCTATTCCGACCTGGACCCGTATCACATGGTGACCTCCGTGGCGGACGAGGCCGTGCGCCGGGTGATAAGCGTCGGCGGCCGGCTGGGGCACATCGCCGGGCTGGACAACTTCTGCTGGCCTGACCCGGTGCTTTCCGACAGGAACCCTGACGGGCCGTTCAAGATGGGCCAGCTGGTGCGCGCCAACGAGGCCCTGTACGACGTCTGCATTGCCTACAAGGTGCCGTGCATATCCGGAAAGGACAGCTGCAAGAACGATTCCACCCGCGGCGGCCGTGAAATATCGGTTCCGCCCACTGTGCTTTTTTCCACGATTGCGCGCATGGATGACGTTCGCAATGCCGTCACCCTCGGGTTCAAGACGCCGGGCGACGTGATTTACGTGATCGGGTCCACCAGGCCGGAGCTTGGCGCGTCCCTGTTTTACCGGATGCTGGCCGCGGAGCAGGGCCGGCCCATGGATTACGGGGGCGAGGCGCCGAAAGTCGATTTCGCGGGCGCGCTGGCCCTGTACCACGCAATGGAACAAGCCACGGGCGGCGCGTTCCTGCGCTCGTCGCACACGCCTGCGCTGGGCGGCCTGGCGGCGGCTCTGGCGCATTCGGCCCTTGGCGGAAGACTGGGCGCGGAGGTTGACCTCTCCCGGGCGCCCGCCGAGAGGGTGAGCAGCGATGACGAGATTTTGTTCTCTGAATCCAACAGCCGCTTCGTCGTCAGCGTGGCGCCGAATCACTGCGAGACCGTGGAAAACCTGTTTTCCGGATTGCCTTTCGGCCGGATAGGCGTGGTCACCGGAACATGCCGGCTGCAAATCCGCGGGCTGGATGGGCGCACGGCAATCGACGCCCCGCTTGACGCGCTCTCAAAGGCGTTCAAGGAGACCCTTCATGGCGTCTAGGCTTCCAGTGCTGATTCTCACCGGCTTTGGCCTCAACTGCGAGGCTGAATCGCGCTACGCGTGGGAGCGCGCCGGCGCGGCGCCGGAGCTTGTCCACCTGAACGACCTCCTGGCGGCGCCCGGACGGCTCATGGATTTCCAGGCGCTCATGTTCATAGGCGGCTTCTCGTTCGGCGACCACATGGGATCCGGCCACGTGCTTGCGCTTCGGCTGCGGCACAGGGTCCGGGACGCGCTCCGGGCGTTTCTCGACAGGGAGCGGCTGGTCATGGGCGTGTGCAACGGCTTTCAGACCATGGTCAAGCTGGGGCTTCTGCCCGGCTTTGACGGCGACTATTTCACGCAGAAAATGGCCATGGCCGCCAACGACTGCGGCGTGTTCCAGAACTTCTGGGTGAACGTCCGGTTCGAGAGGGAGTCGCCCTGCGTGTTCACCCGCGGCTTGACAAGCATGCCGCTGCCCATCCGGCACGGCGAGGGAAAGGTGTTCGCTCTTGACCGCGCCATCCTGGAACGGGTCGAGCGCGAACACTGCGTTGCGTGCCGCTATGCCGACCCCGCCACGGGCGATGCGGCGCGGCGTTTTCCGCACAATCCCAACGGCTCCCTGAACGCCATCGCCGGCTTGTGCGACCCGTCCGGCCGCGTGTTCGGGCTGATGCCGCACCCGGAGGCGTTCCTGTTCCCGGAGAATCGCCCGAACTGGGATGCCCGGCGGCTTTCGGACGCGCTGCCGGGCGAGGGGGATGGGCTTCAAATTTTCAGGAACGCGGTGGAGTTTATGCGGTGATCGCGATCGTGGATTACATGGCAGGCAACCTGACGAGCGTGCGCCTGGCTTTCGAGCGCATCGGCGTTCCGGCGTCCGTGGCTCGGACGCCGGGCGACATACTCAAGGCCGACAGGGTCGTGTTTCCGGGCGTCGGCTCCGCCGGCGCAGCCATGCGAACGCTCGCCCGGCTCGGGCTCGCGGACGCCTTGCGCGAAGCCGCCGGGCGCAAAACGCCGTTCCTCGGAATCTGCCTTGGCGCGCAGATCATATTCGAGCGCTCGGAAGAGGACGGCGGCACGCCCGGGCTCGGGCTCGTCCGCGGCAGTGTCTGCCGCTTCCGGCCCTGTTCCCCGGGCGACAAGGTTCCACAGATGGGCTGGAACAGCGTGATAAGCGCGCGCCCGCACCCCCTGTTCAACGGCATCGAATCCGGCAGCGAGTTCTATTTTGTCCACAGCTATTACCCGGCGCCCTCGGACCCGGCGGATGTCCTGG